>NZ_JBBKBG010000001.1:0-272095 GCF_037892545.1 Pseudogracilibacillus sp. ICA-222130 | reverse complement strand
AATAAGATACAATAAAAAAATTGCCATTCAATTTATTTTATTCTAGTTTACCTAGCAGGGTATATAAATAGATCGTCAGTTGATTGGAAATATCGCCAAACAACTAGCTCATGTAAGGTACTTTTAATTCGGTTTGTTCCATATTCAGTAGTGTCGGTAGAGATATTGCTAGAAATTTAGAGGAATAGAAAATGAAGGTAGGGCAGTGATTGCAAACCGAATTCCAGAGGAAAATGAATTATAAACTAGAAGTAAATATTGCATTTGTGGAGCATCATGCAAAAGTTAGGGGACAAATTACTGTGAGCTTTCATAAATTAATATAGAGAAAAAAGGTCAGAACATATTTTAATGAGTGTTCTGACTTTCCTTTTGTTGTCTTTCGTATTTCTTTTTCCAGTTTTCACGATATTCTTTTTTCGATAACTCGAAATATGGTTCATATGGTGCAACATCGATGTTTTTCTCTTTTAATTTTTTTCGTAAAAATTTATGGTCTCTTTTTGGTGTAGCGATAATATAGCCTTGGATAATGATATCTTCGGTAATTTTTGTCGCATTTTTATCTAAAGCAACTTCCCCAATTTTACCAGCAATCGTTTGTTTTGCGACGTCACGGAATAATTCTGGAACTGGTGATACGAGTTCATTCAATAACCCAAGTTCCTCTTCTCCCCACATATGTTTTGTTTTTTCAATATAGTGATGTTGCCAGTACATATCTGATTTACCGTCTTCTTTTGGTAGTTGTTTTAAAAACTTTCGGAACATAAAATATCCCCCAATTGCTAAAAAACCAATTAGGAAAAATCCCCATAAAACGATAATATATTCCATTCCATCTCACCTTTCATGCAAAAAATGGTATCTTTTTTCTTCATGATATAGTAATATCATAATAAAGTTATCCGTTCTTTATCTGCCTAATATTATAAACATTAAAAGACATACATACAAGTAAGTGGCATATATTGACATAGAGACCACGTTTTGTAGGGGGAATGTTTACAATGTTTCATAAATTACCATTAAATGAAGGTAATCGCGAAATTTTGCGGTGTTTTTCGGAATGGTACGTGCAAGTGACGGAAGAAGTAGTGATGTTCTTATTAGACTCCGAATTGAAGATTGTTCAAGTGTCATCGACAGTTCAAAAGTATTTTCCACAATATAAACATTCGTACATAAACATGAATTTCTTTCAACTAATACCTCATGAAATTTTCATGGAAGATGAATTTCAAAACGAACACCAAATTTTCATACCTAAATTTTTACACCAACAACGAGATCAAACATATTACTTTTCCTTGTTGATGGAAGAACAAGAAATAGAAGGCGAAACCTATTATTTCACTATGTTAAAAGATATTACGGAAAAGATACACCAAGAACAAATGAATATTAAACAACAAGCATTAATTGAGACGGCAACATTAGCAGCTGGCGTTGTTCATGAATTAAGAAACCCATTAACATCTATAAAAGGATTTCTTCAATTACTACAGGCAGGGGTAAAACAAGAGGGAGTATATTATGAAGTAATGATCAAAGAGGTCGAAAAATTAGAAGAACTTACGACCTATTTATTACAAACTGGAAAACCTTTAGAAGAGAAGAAACAATTGGAAACAATTAAAAAATTAATTGAAGACAGCTTGTTTGTATTACAAACGCAAAGTGAATTACGACATGTTACATTTGAAGTGAATATAGAAGCAGATTACCAGTTATTTGTAGATGCTCGGCAAATTAAACAAGTGTTTTTAAATGTATGTAAAAATAGTGCCGAAGCGATGGAATATGAAGGTAATATATTCATTCATGTGTTTTTAAACGAATATTTGAATGAAGTTGTCATTGAAATTAAAGATGAAGGTAAAGGGATGTCCGAAGAAATGATTCATGAATGGAAACAACCGTTTTGTACTTCCAAACAAAATGGGACAGGATTAGGATTAGCGATTAGTCATTCCATCATATCGAATCATCAAGGAAAAATGTTTTTTGAAAATAGAAAAACGAAAGGAACAATTGCGACGATTACACTACCTCATTTTTCAAACAATAATAATAAATTAACTGAAAGTCGCTAAAGTATAATTATTCCTTATAAGAGGAAATAACAAAAACATATTGATGAAATGTTTGTAAACATTTGTTTTATCTTTCACTTTCATATAGACTAATATTGAAAAGGGTATTTTTAACCTAGAAATATATGAAATGATGAAAGGGGCTAAACAATTAATGGGAAACGATAACTTTCGTACAAAAAAATCGTTTGAATTAAATGGTAAAACGTATAATTATTATGACCTAAAAGGTATTGAAGATGCTAAATTAGGTTCTATTGAACGTTTACCATTCTCAATTCGTGTGTTATTAGAATCAGTTATTCGCCAACACGATGGTCGTGTCATTAAAGATGAACATGTTGAAGGATTAGCAAAATGGGGAACACCTGAGGGGAAAGGTGTAGATGTACCGTTTAAACCTTCACGTGTAATTTTGCAAGACTTTACAGGGGTACCAGCTGTAGTTGATTTAGCTTCATTAAGAAAAGCTATGGTAGATATGGGCGGAGACCCAGATCGTATTAACCCTGAAGTACCGGTTGATTTAGTTATTGACCACTCTGTACAGGTTGATCACTACGGTAATCCAACTGCATTAGAAGCAAACATGGAATTAGAATTTGAACGAAATGCAGAGCGTTATCAGTTCTTAAACTGGGCGACAAAAGCATTTGATAATTATCGTGCTGTACCACCCGCAACAGGTATCGTACACCAAGTTAACCTTGAATATTTAGCGGATGTAGTACATGCAAATGCAAATGAAGATGGATCGTTTGATTCTTTCCCAGACACTGTATTTGGTACGGACTCACATACACCAATGGTTAACGGTCTAGGAGTACTAGGATGGGGTGTTGGAGGAATTGAAGCGGAAGCAGGAATGCTTGGACAACCATCTTATTTCCCACAACCAGAAGTAATCGGGGTGAAATTCACAGGGGAATTCCCAGAAGGAACTACTGCGACAGACTTAGCATTAACTGTAACAGAAGTGTTACGTGAGAAAAACGTAGTAGGTAAATTCGTTGAGTACTATGGACCGGGATTAGCGGATATGCCATTAGCTGACCGTGCGACAATCTCAAACATGGCTCCAGAGTATGGTGCAACTTGTGGTTTCTTCCCAATTGACGAAGAAGCATTAAACTACTTACGTTTAACAGGTCGTCCTGAAGAACAAATTGCATTAGTTGAAAAATATTGTAAAGAAAACAACTTCTGGTATTCACCGGATATGAAAGACCCTGAGTACACAGAAACAGTTGAAATTAATCTATCTGAATTAGAATCAAGCCTTGCTGGTCCAAAACGTCCACAAGACCGTATTGCATTAGATGATATGCAAGAAAAATTCGTAACTGCGGTTACAGCTCCTGCTGGAAACCAAGGATTAGGATTAGATAAATCTGAGTTTGATAAAGAAGTAGAAATTACAAACCCAACAACAGGCGAGAAGTCTGTAATGAAAACAGGTGCAGTTGCCATTGCAGCGATAACTTCTTGTACGAACACATCTAACCCATACGTTATGTTAGGTGCTGGTCTACTTGCGAAAAATGCTGTAGAAAAAGGTTTAACAGTACCTGATTTCGTAAAAACATCATTAGCACCAGGTTCAACAGTAGTTACTCGTTATTTAAATGATTCTGGTTTAACAGAATATTTAGATGCATTAGGATTCAACACAGTTGGATATGGATGTACAACTTGTATCGGTAACTCTGGACCATTACGTCAAGATATTGAAAAAGCAATTATGGATTCTGACTTAACAGTTGCATCTGTATTGTCAGGTAACCGTAACTTCGAAGGTCGTATTCACCCATTAGTGAAAGCTAACTACTTAGCATCACCGCCATTAGTTGTTGCTTATGCATTAGCAGGATCGGTTGATTTCGATCTACGAAATGATTCTTTAGGTAAAGATAAAGACGGAAACGATGTATTCTTAAAAGATATCTGGCCTACTATGGACGATATTAGAAATACAGTGAACGAAGTTGTAAACCCTGAAATTTTCCGTTCTGAATATGACAACTTATTTGAATCAAACGAAAAATGGAACCAAATTGAAACAACAGATGAGCCATTATACGAATGGGATGAAAACTCGACATATATTCAAAACCCACCGTTCTTTGAAGGGTTATCGAAAGATGTCGATACAATTAAACCATTAAGTGACTTAAAAGTGTTAGGTTTATTAGGAGATACAGTTACAACGGACCATATTTCTCCAGCTGGAGCAATTGCATTAGATTCACCAGCAGGAAAATATTTACAAGATAATGACGTATCACCTCGTGACTTTAACTCTTACGGATCACGTCGTGGTAACCACGAAGTTATGATGCGAGGAACGTTTGCGAACATTCGTATTCGTAACAAAATTGCTCCAGGTACAGAAGGTGGATACACTACTTACTGGCCAACAGGAGAAGTGATGCCGATTTACGATGCAGCAATGAAATATAAAGAAGATGGAACTGGTTTAGTAGTTATTGGTGGTAAAGATTACGGTATGGGGTCTTCTCGTGACTGGGCTGCTAAAGGTTCTAATTTATTAGGAATTAAAGCTGTTATCGCGGAAAGCTTTGAAAGAATTCACCGTTCTAACTTAGTAATGATGGGTGTATTACCACTTGTTTTTGCTGACGGAGAGAACGCTGAAACACTTGGCTTAGACGGAACAGAAGAGTATGCAATTAATATTGACGAATCTATCACTCCTGGTGGAACGGCTGAAGTTGTTGCGACTCATAAAGACGGTAAAGAAACGAAGTTCAATGTGAAAGTACGTTTCGACAGTGAAGTTGAAATGGACTACTACCGTAACGGTGGTATTTTACAAATGGTTCTTCGTAACCGTATTGCGGAAAACAACTAATAATCTATTATTTTTAAAAACGCTAGCTATGTCGTATGTAGCTAGCGTTTTTGCTCTCTCTAATGAGAAAAAACAGTTATTGCATCTATATCTTAAAAGACATCTATCAAATTAAAAGCAGGTTATAAACTATGTTATAATCGTTTACGAATATATTTAAAAACGGTTCTTTTAAATATTGAACAAATGTCGCATTGGAAGGTGTGTTCGTACATGCAAAAAGAAAGAGAAATAATTGATTTTGCAGTTGGTTTACCTAAGGAAATGAAATACGCTGAAAATAAACATATGCGAACAGGTATATGTAAACAGTCTATAGAGGAAGCTTACTTAACAAAAGAAGGGTTTAGTGGGGATGGAGTAGCTGATTTACGTCATCATGGTGGACCAGATCGAGCTGTTTGTGTATACCCTCATGAACATTATCAATTTTGGAAAATGGAATTTGGACAATCATTACCTAAGTCAAATTTTGGTGAAAATATAACCGTTTCGAATATGCTAGAAAAAGATACCTATTTTGGCGATGTTTATCGTCTAGGAGAGGCATTCATACAAATAACCCAAAGTAGAATCCCGTGCAGTACGATCACAAAAAGAACGAAAAATCCATTGCTTTTAAAACGAATGATCGAAACGGGTTATACAGGATATTTATGTCGTGTTTTAGAGGAAGGTATCGTACGCAGTGATTCCAAAATTACACTGGAAGAACGACACCCACATCAGGTGTCTGTCCTTTTTGGTAATGAAGTGTACTTCCGAGGACATCATGATGTAGAAGGAATGAAAAAAATATTGTCTGTGGAAGCATTAGCAGATGAATGGAAAGAATTATTAAAGGAACGGTTACATAAATGGAAAATATAATTTTATTCGAATGAAGATAATTTGTTGAACATTCTATTATGCTCTTTATTTTTCCAACTATAATGGGAGGGCATAATAAATTACAACCAGTTGCTTAACCTTATCGATTCAACGTATTTTATGTTATGATATAATGCGACAATTATTATTTATGAAGATATATGCAATGTTAAGAAAGGTTTGATATAAATGAGCAATAAAACGGTTGCGTTTCATACGCTTGGATGTAAAGTAAATCATTATGAAACAGAAGGTATATGGAATATGTTCAAAGCAGAAGGGTTTGAACGAGTTGATTTTGATAAAATGGCCGATATTTATGTCGTGAATACTTGTACAGTGACAAATACGGGAGATAAAAAAAGTCGCCAAGTCATTCGTCGGGCGGTTAGAAAAAACCCTGAAGCGGTAGTATGTGTTACTGGATGTTATGCACAAACATCACCAGGAGAAGTAATGGAAATACCCGGAGTCGATGTTGTAGTTGGAACACAAAATCGCAAAAATATGATTAAATTAATCGAGGAACACGAGTTAACTAGACAACCGGTTAATGGGGTACAAAATATTATGAAAAATCGTACGTTTGAAGAAATGGATGTACCAGTTTTTTCAGATAGAACGCGAGCATCTTTAAAAATTCAAGAAGGATGTAATAATTTTTGTACATTTTGTATCATCCCTTGGTCAAGAGGGTTACTTCGCTCTAGAGACCCCGAAAATGTGCTAGAACAAGCACAAAAATTAGTAGATGCAGGGTATAAAGAAATTGTCTTAACAGGTATTCACACAGCTGGATATGGAGAAGATATGCAAGATTACAATTTTGCAAAATTATTAAGGGAATTAGAAACAAAAGTAGATGGTTTAAAACGGATTCGTATTTCATCCATTGAAGCGAGTCAAATTACAGATGAAGTAATTCAAGTATTAGACGAATCTGAAAAGATTGTACGTCATTTACACATTCCTTTACAATCTGGATCAAATACGGTACTTGCAAGAATGAGAAGAAAGTATTCTGCTGATTATTATAAAGAGAAAATTGATAAAATTAAACAAGCATTACCAGGGCTTGCAATTACTTCAGATATCATCGTTGGTTTTCCTGGTGAAACAGAGGATGAATTTTTAGAAACGTATAAATTCATACAAGATATCGGATATGCAGAATTACATGTATTCCCTTATTCAAGACGGACTGGAACACCAGCGGCACGGATGGATGACCAAGTACCAAATGAAGTAAAAGATGCACGAGTAGAAAGAATGATTGCTCTATCAAATGAATTAGCTACAATATATGCAAACAAACATTTGGATCAAGTTGTTGAAGTAATCCCGGAAGAAAAAAGCTCTGAAAAAGCAGGTGCATTAGTGGGATATTCTGACAACTATTTAAAAGTTCAATTTGATGGTCCAGAAGAGTTAATTGGTTCCATTGTGCGTGTAAAGTTAACTAAAACAGGTTATCCGTTAAACGAAGGTACATTCGTAAAAGTAGCTGATCAACTTGTTATAAAGTAAAAATAGTAGATATTCGTGAATAAATAGTAATAGTTGTTGACCGTAATCGGTCCTTATAATATAATGAAAACGAACATGTTTGAAAAGATATGTTAAATATCAATGTTTTTATCTCCGGAGGGAGGGAAATATGTATGCCAAATACAACTCGAATTCGTAAAAACGAATCTTTAGAAGATGCTTTACGTCGTTTTAAACGTAATGTTTCAAAGAGTGGAACATTATCTGAATACAGAAAACGTGAATATTATGAAAAACCTAGCGTGCGTCGTAAGAAAAAATCTGAAGCTGCTAGAGCACGTAAACGTAAATTTTAAAAGTAGGTGTGATCATGTCACTGTTAGAACAGTTAAATGAAAACATGAAACAAGCAATGCGTGCAAAAGATAAAGAGCAACTTAGTGTGATTCGTATGGTAAAGGCATCTTTACAAAACGAAGCTATTAAACTAGGTGTGGAAACATTATCTGAGGAAGATGAAATAACCGTTTTATCTAGAGAGTTAAAACAACGAAGAGATTCGATGAAAGAGTTTGAGGCAGCTAATCGAACAGATTTAGCAGAAAAACTTGCATCTGAAATAGAAATGTTACAACCATATTTACCTGCTCAATTATCAGAGACAGAGGTAGAGCAACTTGTGCAGGAAACCATTGAACAAGTAGGAGCTACTTCTAAAAAAGATTTTGGTAAAGTCATGCAACAAATAATGCCAAAAGTAAAAGGAAAGGCAGATGGTTCTGTCGTACAACAGCTAGTACAGAAACATCTTGCTTAAATATGTCAAATATGATTAAAAAAGAGTATGAAAGTTATTTTTCATACTCTTTTTTATTTATTTATTAAATGAATAAAAATTTTCAAATAAATAATGATAATATATATCCGATATGATATTCTAAAATAGAATCAATTTATACATATATGGACAAAGAAGGTGGTGAATGTATTTGTCCAAAAAGATTTTTACGTTTTCTATTCTTCTTTTAACCCTTTTACTTACTGTTTTTCTTCCACCTGAAAAGAATGCAGAAGATGGTTCGAATAAGTTAGTATATATGATTCCTATAGAAAACGAAGTAGAGAGAGGTTTGGAAGCTTTCTTAGTAAGGTCAACAAACGAAGCGATCGAAGCAGGTGCAAATCACATTATATTTGAAATCGATACTCCTGGAGGAAGGGTTGACTCTGCAGGCCAAATTGGAAAATTACTACAAGGTCTAGAGATTCCAACGACAGCTTACATTGTAAACGAAGCATTATCAGCTGGTTCGTATATCGCGCTTAATTCCGATACGATTTATATGAAACCGAATGCAACCATGGGAGCTAGTGGTGTCATTACCTCTGACGGAAATGCGGCAGATAAAAAAGCACAATCTGCGTGGATTGCAGCAATGGAAAGTGCCGCTGAATCGAAGGGGCGTGACCCACAATATGCCGTAGCGATGGCAGATGCTGATGTTGATTTACCTGAATATGGTGCCCCAAAAGGTGAGTTTTTAACGTTAACACCGAAGCACGCATTAGAAGTTGGATATGCGGAAGCTATTGTACAAAATGAAGTAGAGTTATTACATGAATTAGATTTAGAACAAGCGAAAATTGTAAGAACAGAAACTTCATTAGCAGAGGAAATTGCTCGTTTTGTCACAAGTCCAATTGTCATACCAATTTTACTTTCTATTGCAAGTATCGGATTAATTGTTGAATTGTATACACCTGGTTTTGGAATTGCAGGTTCCATGGGAATTATCGCATTAATTTTATTCTTTTATGGACATATTATTGCGGGAATTGCAGGGATGGAAGCAGTTATACTTCTCATCGTTGGAATCATATTAATTATTTTAGAATTCTTTGTTGCAGGAGGAATACTCGGTTTTTTCGGTGTTGCCTCGATTATTATCGCGTTATTGATGTCAGGATATACGTTATCCCATATGATGATGAGTGTTGCCATTGCTTTGGTCGCAGCGATTGTTGTTGCGGTTATTTTATACAAATGGATTGGGACAGAACGCGGTATTTTTAAAAAGCTCATATTACGAGATCGAACGATGACAGAACAAGGGTATGTTTCTCAAGTGACGAGAACAGAGCTATTAGGAAAAGAAGGGATTACACTCACACCTTTACGCCCCTCAGGTACAGTACTTTTCGAAGATGAACGGCTAGATGTTGTCTCAGAAGGGAATTTTATTGAAAAGGATAAAAGAGTAGAGATTATCCATGTAGAAGGTGTAAAAATAGTAGTTCGCGAGAAGAATGATTTATAGGGGATAGAGAGCTATGCTTGCTTCTTCGTTTAACATAACACTTGTTTGCACGAAGGCATGTTATAAATTCTTCATGACTAGTACAATAGGTTGCAAATGTACATATTTCGTTTTCCACTTTAATAGTGTTTCATGATGTAACTGCTAGATGGTAAATATATTGGTAACAGTATTATTTGTGGATGTTAGAGGGAAGGAAAAACCAAAGGAAGAAGCGGTAAAGAGGTTGATTTAAGGGAGTACGATGTTTTAAATTAGGTAACAAATAAAATGGAAAAATATGGGAGGTAATACAATGTTTGGAGAAATTTTTCCGATTATTATTATCGCAATTATTTTAATTGCATTAGTTGTATTATTTACATTTGTTCCTGTTGCATTATGGATTAGTGCATTAGCGGCAGGTGTAAAAGTTGGGTTATTTACTTTAGTAGGAATGCGTTTACGTCGAGTTGTGCCATCACGTGTTATTAATCCGTTAATTAAAGCTTATAAAGCTGGGTTAAATGTAACGACAAACCAATTAGAGGGTCATTACTTAGCTGGTGGTAATGTAGATAGAGTGGTAAATGCGTTAATTGCAGCGCAAAGAGCGAATATTAGTTTAACATTTGAAAGAGCGGCAGCGATTGACTTAGCTGGCCGTGATGTTTTAGAAGCAGTTCAAATGAGTGTTAACCCGAAAGTAATTGAAACGCCATTTATTGCTGGGATTGCGATGGACGGTATCGAAGTAAAAGCATTGGCAAGAATTACCGTACGTGCCAATATTGACCGTTTAGTCGGGGGTGCTGGAGAAGAAACAGTAATTGCCCGTGTCGGTGAAGGGGTTGTAAGTACAATCGGTAGTTCCGAAACACATAAGAAAGTACTTGAAAATCCTGATATGATATCCCATACGGTATTATCAAAAGGGTTAGACTCTGGTACAGCATTTGAAATTTTATCGATTGACATTGCAGATGTAGATATCGGTAAAAATATCGGGGCAATTTTACAGACGGACCAAGCACAAGCGGATAAAAACATTGCGCAAGCAAAAGCGGAAGAGCGTCGTGCAATGGCTGTTGCGTTAGAACAAGAAATGACTGCAAAAGTGGAAGAAATGCGTGCACGAGTTGTGGAAGCGGAAGCAGATGTACCACGTGCATTAGCGGAAGCATTACGTTCTGGTAAAATGGGTGTGATGGATTACTTAAATTACCAAAACATTAATGCTGATACAGATATGAGAGATTCAATTGGAAATGTAACGAAAAAGGATCAAGGACAAAAAGATAACGATAAAAAATAAGGAGGCACCGAAAAATGGATAGCTTCTTTGAATTTATTTTTGGGAATTTGTTTTTTGTCATTATTATTGTTGCGGCGATTATCAATTTCTTTAATTCTGCCAAAAAAGAAGAGGAGAAAAAACGTCGTCAACAACAGCAAAGACAACAGAGAAGAACAAATCAATCTGAGCAATCAAGGCAAAAGGAACAAAAAGAACGAAAAATGCCTACTTTTTCCGAGTTGCAAGATCAATTAAAAGAACAATTTGATCAATTTATAGAACCAGAAGAAAAGAAAGCACCGCAAGAAAAGGAAAGACAATCTACCGTACGTGCGGATTATGCTACGGAAACATTGGATTCAATTGAAGACCAACGTCAAAAAAAATATGAACGATTACGTGCACAATATCAATCACAATCAAGTAAAGAGGATATCAAAGAAGATTTATCTACCTTATTAGGTTCAAAAAAGGCGGCAACACAAGATGTATCGATTGCAATTGAAAAGAAATTGACACGTGAAGGAATTGTAGAAGGAATAATTATGGCTGAAGTACTAGGGCCTCCAAGGGCTTTGAAGCCATATGATACGAATCCAATGAATAGAAGAAGACGATGATGAAAGGAGCTGAGGACTTGCTTATGTCCTTAGCTCTTTTTGTTCTTTCTTTGTGATTTACTTCATATACTAACACCATACATTGTTATTGTAGGTGGGAGAATATGAAATTTCATAAAGTGATATTCGGAGCATATCATTTACACATACATAATAAACATATCGAACGTTTTTTAAAGAAGTGTTATGAAATGAATGTTCCATTTTATCAATTGTGTATATTAGAGAAAGAAAATTGGTCTATCAAAATTTTACGGAAAGATTGGCATAAAATAGCTCATTTGATGGAAGAGGCATCGATTCCAGTTACAATCGTCGGACAAACTGGAATCACATATTATGTAAAGCGATTTTTATATAAAAAGGAATGGGTCGTTACACTCGTTCTGTCGTCTGTGTTTTTATTGTTATTACAATTTGTCGTATTAGATGTTCGTTATAATTCAATGCCTAAATATATCGAAAAAGAAATTGAGAAGGAAATAAAAAACATAGGTTTACAAAAATGGGCATGGATCCCGTCTTTAGATCATCCTAAGCAAATGGAACAACATATTATTGATCAGTTACATTCTATACAACATATTCAAATTGAAAGAAGTGGCAATACATATTGGATAGATGTAGAAGAGAAAAAGGTGGAACCGGAAGAACAACACAAGCCTCCACAACATTTAGTCGCTAAAAAATCAGGTGTGATTGAAAAAGCATTTATTGTGCAAGGTGATATGCTCGTCAATCGCTATGAAGTGGTGGAAAAAGGCGATATACTCGTATCTGGTGAAATAATGAGTGATGAAGATGAGGATATAAAACATTATGTACATGCTGAAGGTGCTGTATATGCAACAACATGGTATGAAATGAATATTTCTATGCCAGTCGAACAATATAAAGAACAAATTGTAGGAATAAATGCACATCAATATCGATTACGGGTAAATAATTGGGAGATTCCTATTTGGGGGAATGTGTTTCACTCTTATGCATCAAAAAAAGAGGAAATGATGCTGAAAAATAAGTGGAAATTCCTTCCGAATTGGCCAGTAGAAATAAATGAACTATATTTTTATAAGAAAGAACCTATTGAAAATAGTGTATCAAAGGATCAATTGAAAAAACGAATGACCCATTATATCACAAAATATTTGAAGAAAAACTTAGGTAAACATGTTAAAATAAAGAAATACTATGTTTTGCATGAAGAACAGGTCAATGGTAAGGTAAAATGGAACTTGTATGTTAGTGTGACAGAGAATATTGCGTCACCGAAAAAGATTCATCATAAACGTTAAATGGATAAAGGAGTAAAAGCATGTCAGAACATTTAGAACAAATAAATTTACATTTGAACGATGTGAATGAAGCAAGAGAATTATTTGGAACGAATGATAAATTTTTACGATTAATTGAAGCGCAATTAAAAGTGGAAATTGTGACACGTGGAGAACAAGTAAGTGTTTCTGGTGAAGATCCCGCACTTGTTCAAGTTATTTTACATAGTTTATTACAAATTATTCGAAAAGGATTAACCATTACAGAACGAGATGTCGTATATGCGATTAAATTAGCGAAAGAAGGAAATATTGAACAATTTGAAACATTATTTGAAGACGAAATAACAAAAAATGCTAAAGGGAAATCTATTCGTGTAAAAACGCTCGGACAAAAAACTTATATTGATGCCATGCACCATCATGATCTTGTTTTTGGTATTGGTCCTGCCGGGACAGGTAAAACATATTTGGCTGTTGTAAAAGCGGTAGATGCTTTGAAAAAAGGAGAAGTAAAAAGAATCGTTTTAACACGACCAGCTGTCGAGGCGGGTGAAAGTTTAGGTTTTTTACCTGGAGATTTAAAAGAAAAAGTAGATCCTTATTTACGACCACTATATGATGGATTAAATGATGTGTTAGGAAAGGAACAGGCAGCTAGGTTAATTGAAAAGGAAATAATTGAAATTGCACCGTTAGCATATATGCGTGGGCGTACATTGGATAATGCTTTCGTAATTTTAGATGAAGCACAAAACACAACTCCAGAACAAATGAAAATGTTTTTAACTCGTCTTGGTTTTGGAGCTAAAATGGTCATTACTGGAGATGTTACCCAAATTGATTTACCTAAAGGGGTACAGTCAGGACTGATAAAAGCAAATAATATTTTAAAAGATGTATCAGATATTGCTTTTATTTATTTAAATGAATCAGATGTTGTGAGACACCCATTAGTCCAAAAGATTATTGCAGCATATGATAAAAAAGATACATAATTGCCCTTACTTGAGGTGAATACCAATGAAAAAGTTTATCGACAAATTATTCTCTATTTTTAATAGTGAATCCAAAGCGATTGCGATTTATTTACCTATGTTTATTTTACTTGCCTTTATTTTTGTCATTACGATTAATAATGTATATACAAAAACATATGACATTGAGCGATTTGACAGGGCGAAGGAAACGATACGTTCACCAATTACAGTTGAAAATGAAGTAGAAACAGATAGAAAAATGCGAGAAACGGTTTCAAATGTGGTGGACAGGTATACGGTATCGGAAGAAATTACAGAAGAACAAGTAGGATTAATAGAGGAACTGTTTGACGCGATTGAAACGATAGAAAAAGAAGACACTAAAAAAACGCCAATTTCGCTAGAAGATAAGACAACACAATTAGAAGAAATATTATCAGAGGAATTAATTAATGAAATAGATGAAGTTGTTTTTATGCAATTGTTTCGTTTAGATGTGAAAGACCGGACGAAAGCGAAGAAAATATTTATTCAATCTGTAGAAAAAACATTAAATAATGGTGTTCGAATTGAAAACATTCAAAGTGCCAAAGAAGAAGTAAAATCTATTTTAAAATATTCCTCTTTAGAAGACGAAACAAAGGATGCATTTAAGGAGCTAATTGATTTTTCTGTCGTAGAAAATTCCTTTTTTGATATTGAAAAAACGATGGAAGCAAGAAATGAAGCTGCTAGTGGAGTAGAGCCTGTTATGATTCGTAGCGGGGATATTATCGTTCGTGAAGGACAAATTGTAACAAATGAAATTTATGAAGAATTACAGTTAGTCGGGTTGTTAAATCGTGGTAATCAAATATTACCTGCGATAGGGCTATTGATTTTTGCCGCCTTATTATTAAGTATTATTACGTATGAATTAAATCGCTTGTATCGTCGTCAACATTTAACCCCAGCAAAAACAATTGCAGTTCTTTTTATAAGTATTATTACGATTACGCTCATGAAAATAATGAGTTTATATACAGATCAATTACAGTCTGTCTTTTTATTAGTTCCTGTCGCAACAGGTGTTTTACTTATTCGTCTTTTAATATATGAACGTTTAGCGATTATATTGGCGATTGTTTACGCGATTTTAGGAAGCATTATTTTTAATGGAGAAATACCGGGCTCATTAAATATTGAAGCATTTTTATATTTTATATTTTTCCAGTTGGCAGGTATTTATTTGTTAAGAGATGTTAGAGATCGTATGTCGATTATAAAAACTGCATTTGGAATGGCTATAGTAAATGTTATGACGGTTATGCTCTTTTTATTCCTTTCATTTCAACCATATTATTTTGTAGATTTTATCATCCATGCGAGTTTTGGCGTAGCGGCGGCAATTTTATCTGTCGTTCTTACGATTGGTTTAATGCCTTTCTTTGAAACTGGGTTAGGTATTTTAACAGACAGTAAGTTATTACATTTGGCAAATCCAAATCAACCATTATTACGAAAAATTTTACAAGATGCTCCAGGTACGTACCATCACTCTGTTATGGTTGCCAATTTAAGTGAAACAGCATGTGAAGAAATTGGCGCAAATGGATTATTAGCAAGAGTAGGTTCGTATTATCATGATATCGGAAAAACAGTGAACCCATACTATTTTATTGAAAACCAAGTTGGTATTAAAAATCCACATGATTTTATTTCTGCAAAAGAAAGTGCGGAAATAATTATTGGTCATGTAACAAACGGTGCGGAAATGTTAAAAAAGGAACAATTACCAAAAGAAATCATCGATATTTGTTTACAACATCATGGGACATCTTTAGTCGAATATTTTTATCGTATGGCAGAGAAAGAAGGAGAATCAGTAAACGAGGCAGATTTTCGCTATCCTGGTCCTAGACCACAAACAAAAGAAGCCGGTGTTATTTCCATTTGTGATGCGACGGAAGCGGCAGTACGTTCGCTTGCTGAACCTTCCAACGAAAAGATTGCAAATATTGTTCAAAGTATCGTTAATAATAAATTATTAGATGGTCAATTTGATGAAACACCTTTAACAATGAAAGAAATTCATACCATTCGCAAGACGGTTTGTACAACATTACAAGGAATATTTCATTCGAGAATCCAATATCCCGATAAGGAGGAATAAACATGCATATAGATTTAACAGATGAAACAGGGCAGTTGAGAGAAAAAGATCGTCAATTGCTCCAAAAAATTGTAACGTATGCTGCAGAAAAAGAAGCATTACAACAAAATGCTGAAGTCTCTATCGTTATTGTTGATAATGATGCCATTCAGCAACTGAATAAATCTTATCGTCAAAAAGATTATGCGACAGATGTGTTATCTTTTCCGATGGTAGAGGATTTTAATCAAGTGAGCGAACACTTACCATTAATGATTGGTGATATCATCATTTCCATTGATAAAGTGAAAGAACAAGCAGAAAGATATAACCATCCATTTGAACGAGAGTTAGCTTTTTTAGCTATTCATGGATTTCTTCATTTGATTGGATACACACATGATGATGAGGAAGAGGAGAAAATAATGTTCGGAAAACAAGAACAAATTTTACAGGAGTTTCAACTTGAAAGAGGATAAGAAGAAAGGAATTGGTCTATCTTTTGCTTGGAACGGGATCATACAAGTAATAAAACGAGAAAAAAATATGCGTATCCATTGTATAATGGCATTATTTGCGATATGTTTTGGATTTGTTTTTCAAATTTCACGTTTGGAATGGGTCACCATTACAATTGTTATCGTACTCGTTTTTGCGTTAGAAATGATGAATAGTGTTTGTGAACGAATCATTGATTATGTGAAGCCAGAAATTTCTGTAGAGGCAAAAATCATTAAAGATATGGCTGCTGGAGCGGTGTTAGTGGCAGCAATTGGTAGTATAATCATTGGTAGTCTTATTTTTATCCCGAAGATGTTCGCATTCTTCGGGATTTAATTTGTAAAAACGTTATATACCTCATCATTTTATAAGAAGTTTTGTCGAAATGGTAGCACTATTTTAAATTTGTAGTAAAATGTAAACAAAGCTAGGACAACTTAGGAGGAAGTTATGGAAGAGAAACATGTATCAGGGTTCGTAACGATGATCGGACGACCAAATGTAGGAAAATCAACATTACTAAATCAAATTATCGGGGAAAAAATTTCTATTATAAGCGATAAAATTCAAACGACGAGACATGCGATTCAAGGGATTTATTCAGACGATATTGGACAAATTGTGTTTATTGATACACCAGGAGTCCATAAACCGAAACATCGTTTAGGGGATTATATGGTCGATGTGTCTTTACAAACCATTTCAGACGTTGATCTCATTCTTTTCGTCGTGAACGCAAATGAAGGAATAGGTCGAGGCGATCAATTTATTATGGAAAAATTAAAAAAAGCAGATGTACCTGTGTTTTTACTCCTTAATAAAGTAGACCTCATACATCCGGATGCATTATTCCCATTGATTGCAACGTATAAAGAACAATTTGATTTCGCTGAAATTATTCCAATTTCCGCACTGAATGGAAATAATGTACAGAAATTAATTTCTCTTATACAACAAAGGTTACCAGAAGGTCCGAAATATTTTGATGAAGATGCATTAACAGATAAAACAGAACGATTTTTAGTTAGTGAATTGATTCGAGAAAAAGTATTACATCATACCGAAGAAGAAGTACCACATTCCATTAATGTTGTCGTGGAAAACTTTTCTATATCTGAGCATGGAAAAGTTCATATTCAAGCATTAATCATTACCGAAAGATCTTCTCAAAAAGGAATTTTAATCGGGAAGAAAGGCTCCATGTTAAAGAAGATTGGAAAAGAAGCTAGACTTGATATTGAGAAAATGTTAAATGAAAAGGTCTTTTTAGAACTATGGGTGAAGGTAGAAAAAGATTGGCGTAATAAACCATCAAGTTTAACGAAATTTGGCTTTGATACAGAATAAACTGATTGGTAAATTTTATAACTTATGTTTTACGTACTGTAGGAAAAAATTATAAGGAAAGCAATATTTATGTAATACAATAAAATATAGAAAGGACGATTTTCTGTGCACCAAAAAATGTGGAAAGTATTTTTACAAACAGGAAACGTTGAAGCATATTTATTGTTAAAAAAAATGGAAGCTAGTGATGATAACAGACCGTATGAACCAAACATAAGTAAGCACATCGTTTCTCTGAAGCCCGAAGTAAATAAACAAGCATAAAGGGGCATGCACATGTTAAGACAATTAGAAGGAATTGTTTTAAGAAGTCGTGATTACGGAGAAACACATAAAATAATTACAATCTATACAAAACAAGTTGGTAAAATAACAGCACTTTGTCGAGGGGCAAACAAGCCGAAAAGCCGTCTTAGTGCTGTTTCACAACCTTTTATTTATGGTGATTTTCAAGCGTATATGCCAAAAGGGTTGAGTACTGTACAACAAGCAAGTGTATTGCAATCATTTCGGAAGATAAGGGAAGATATTGAAAAAACTGCCTATGCATCTTATATTGTTGAATTGCTTGAGAAATTTACAGAAGAAAAAGAACGAGATGTCTTTTTATTTAAAGAACTTTTACTAACATTAACTTGGATCAATGATCATGACGCTTATTTTATACCAATCATGATGTTTGAATTGAAGATGTTTGAAAAAGGTGGATTTAAACCAGTATTGGATCATTGTATGCAATGTGGGGAAAAAGAAGGCCCATTTGCCTTTTCTATTCAGGAAGGTGGTGTACTTTGTGTACGATGTCAAAGTGTTGATCCGTATGCAATTACATTAAATAAAGCTTTACAGAAGTTATTACCAGTCTTACAGTCTGTTTCATTAGAGAGAGTTGGGAATATTTCAGTAAAGGAAGAAAACATTTTAATGATGCGACGACTACTCGATGCATATTATGATCGATTTGGTAGTTATACATTAAGGTCTAAGCGATTTTTAGAACAACTCGATAAATTAAAATAAACGAAAAAATTTGCATTTATCATTCTTTTTTTGTATGATAAAGATAATTGTATGCGAAGAAAGGGAAAAGTACATATTGTGACCTATTTTTAGCGAGTCCAGGATAGTGTGAGCTGGGTGATAGTACAATATAGAAAGGCACCCTGGAGCACGTAATAACATCTAAAGTGGCTTTACAATTGTAAGGCAAATAGGGTGGAACCGCGGGCAAGAATCCGTCCCTATGTCTTTTTATTCTAAAATAAGAAGACATAGGGACGGATTTTTTAATATGAGAAAGCGAGGAGTTAATATGAATATTCAAGAAATGATTTTAACATTACAAAATTATTGGTCAAAGCAAAACTGTATTTTAATGCAAGCATATGATACGGAAAAAGGAGCAGGAACGATGTCACCTATGACATTACTAAGAAGCTTAGGACCTGAGCCGTGGAATGTAGCATATGTTGAACCATCGAGACGTCCTGATGATGGTCGTTATGGAGAAAATCCAAATCGACTATATCAACACCATCAATACCAAGTAATCATGAAGCCGTCTCCAGATAATATTCAAGATTTATATTTAAATTCTTTAGTTGCATTAGGAATTAATCCGTTAGAACATGATATTCGATTTGTTGAAGATAACTGGGAAAACCCAACATTAGGGGCAGCAGGACTTGGTTGGGAAGTTTGGTTAGATGGAATGGAAATAACACAGTTTACATATTTCCAACAAGTTGGTGGATTAGAAGCAAATCCAGTTGCAGTAGAATTGACATACGGTATTGAACGATTAGCGTCCTATATTCAAGATAAGGAAAATGTTTTTGATCTAGAGTGGGTCAACGGTGTCACATACCGTGATATCTTTTTACAACCGGAGTTTGAACATTCAACATATGCGTTTGAAACATCTAATACGGAAACATTATTTGAATTATTTACACTTTATGAAGAAGAAGCACGTGTAACGATGGAAAAAGGATTAATCTTCCCTGCATATGATTACGTATTGAAGTGTTCCCATACATTTAACTTACTGGATGCCAGAGGAGTAATTAGTGTGACAGAAAGAACGGGGTACATTGCGAGAGTACGAAATTTAGCACGTAGTATTTCACAAGCATATGTGGCAGAACGAGAAAAATTAGGTTTCCCGATGTTAAAGGAGGAGCTTTGCAATGAGTAGTAATGTTTTATTTGAAATTGGAATCGAAGAATTACCGGCAAGATTTATTGATGAAGCGGAGAAGCAATTATTAGATCGTACTACAAAATGGTTACGTGAAAAAAATATTCAATTTGAAGCAATGAAAACATTTGCGACACCTAGACGTTTAGCGGTAATGATTGAAAATATTGCAGAAAAACAAGAAGTTGTGAAAGAAGAAGTACGTGGACCACAGATGAAAATTGCACAAGATGAAGAAGGAAATTGGTCCAAAGCAGCAATAGGTTTTGTAAAAGGACAAGGAAAAAACACAGAAGATATTTATACGAAGGAAATGAAGGGACAAACATATATCTTTGTTGAAAAAGTGTCTGAGCAGAAAGCAACGAAAGAAATTCTGCCTGAATTTAAACAAATTATTTCTTCTATTCCTTTTCCCCAAACGATGCGTTGGGGTAGTGGCTCATTTCGCTTTGCAAGACCAATTCGTTGGATTGTTGCGTTATATAATGATGAAGTCATCCCGTTTGACGTTGCAAATGTTACATCCAGTAATACAACGAGAGGTCATCGATTTTTAGGTAGTGAAGTAACATTAACTTCGCCATCAGAATATGAGCAAGCACTAGAAGAAAACTTCGTCATTGTCAACCCAATGAAGCGTGAAAAACTAATTGTAGAACAATTAAAAGCGTTAGAAGAAAAGGCGAAGTTCACTATAGAAATGGATAAGGAATTATTAAATGAAGTACGTAACTTAGTGGAATATCCTCAAGCGTTTTATGGGTCGTTTGATGAAGCTTACTTAGCTATTCCAGAAGAAGTACTAATTACATCGATGAAAGAACATCAACGTTATTTTCCTGTTAAGAACAAAGAGACGAACGAATTGCTACCATACTTTGTAAGTGTACGTAATGGAAATAACCATGCAATTGATAATGTCATAAAAGGAAATGAAAAAGTATTACGTGCTCGTCTTGCAGATGGTGCCTTTTTCTTTGAAGAAGATCGGAAACATTCGATTGAATTTTATAATGAAAAATTAAAAACAGTTGTGTTCCAGGAAAAAATTGGAACGGTGTATGAAAAAACGAAAAAAGTGAAAAATATAGCGACATACTTAGCCGAAAAAGTTGGGTTAACAGCAGAAGAACAAAAGGAAGTTGTTCGTGCAGCAGAAATATGTAAGTTTGATTTAGTGACAGATATGGTAAATGAATTCCCAGAATTACAAGGAATAATGGGAGAAAAATATGCGAAGCACTTTGGGGAATCAGATGTTGTAGCAACCGCAATTCGTGAACATTATTTACCTACTTCAGCTGGTGGTGCCTTACCAGAAACTAAAGTTGGATCGATCATCAGTATCGCCGATAAATTAGATACAATTATTGGTTGTATTTCTGTCGGATTAATTCCATCTAGTTCACAGGATCCACTAGGACTAAGAAGACAGGCGATAGGAATTTTACGTATTTTATTAGAACAGAAATGGAATGTACCAATCGAGGAATTGGTGCATAAAGTTTGTGAACAATACGGAGTAACGGTAGAAGATATTCGTGAAGAAATTATTCAATTCTTCAAAAATAGAGCTGCGTACATTTTAGCTGATCGTGGAATTGAATCAGACGTCGTACAAGCTGTATTAGCAGATGGTATTGGTAACTTATTAGTAAAAATCCATAAAGCAAGATTATTATCTTTAAAACGCCAAGATCATTCATTTAAACAAATTGAGGAATCCTTTACACGAGTAATGAATTTAGGTAAAAAGCATGAACAAACGAACATAGATGAAACATTGTTTGAAACAGATTCTGAAAGAAAATTATACGAAACATATATAGATGTTCGTGAAACCTTTCATACACAAATGAATAACGAAGAAGTGGCAGAAGCATTAGACACGCTTTCTGCATTATCTACTCCAATTAATGATTTCTTTGATCATAATATGGTTATGGCGGAAGATGAAAAAGTAAAAGAGAACCGTTTAGCTTTAATTCATGCCATTTCCAATTTGATTAAACAGTTTGCAGATGTTACGTTAATTGAGTGGAAACAACATCAATGATAATAAATATGAATGACTCGTTTTCTTTTACAGCGAATCATTATATACTATCTATATGTAATACATTTTCGTAGAAAGATTTTTGGGGTTGGATAATGTTTGATCCAACCTCATTACTATCTTATAGGTGGTGGAAAAGTGGAATTATCAGAGAGACAAGAAACGATTGTACAAATCGTAAAAGAAAATGAACCGATCACTGGGGAACAAATTGCCGATAAATTAAATTTATCCCGTGCCACTTTACGTCCAGATCTAGCAATTTTAACAATGGCAGGTTATCTAGAAGCGAGACCAAGAGTAGGGTATTTTTTTACTGGAAAAAGTGGATCAGAACTTCTGACAGAAAAAATAAAACAGTTTAAAGTGAGTGATTTTCAGTCTGTTCCAGTCGTAGTAAAAGAAGATGTTTCCGTATATGAAGCAATTTCTGCGATGTTTTTAGGTGATGTCGGTACATTGTTTGTCGTAAATGAAGACCATTGTTTATCAGGTGTTTTATCGAGAAAAGATTTATTACGCGCTAGTATTGGAAACCAAGATTTAAATAGTTTACCAGTTCATATTATAATGACAAGGATGCCGAACATTACAGTTTGTTATAGTGATGATTTATTAATTGAAACTGCTAAAAAATTAATTGATAAACAGATTGATGGTTTACCAGTTGTAAAACAAAATACAAAAGGTTTACAAGTGGTTGGACGTATTACGAAAACGAATGTAACGAAGGCATTTGTAGAGTTAATCTTAGATGAATAATGAAACGAGGGATAATTCATGAATAATCCAACAGTATATGTTCTTTCTGATTCGGTTGGAGAAACAGCCGAACTTGTGATTAAAGCAGGTTTAAGTCAATTTACAAATGGAAATTATAAAATTCAGCGTGTCCCGTATGTAGAAGATACGATTACGATTGATGAAACATTAGAACTTGTAAAAGAAGAATCAGGTATTATTGGATATACTTTAGTAGATCCAAATTTACGAAGATATATGTCAAAACAGGCAGCAAAAATGGGCGTAGAAGCAATTGATATTATGGGACCGATGATGGATGCAATGGAACGGACGTTTAATCATGAACCACGACATGAACCAGGATTGGTGTATAAATTAGATCAAGATTATTTTAAACGTATCGAGGCAATTGAATTTGCTGTTCGTTATGACGATGGACGCGACCCACGTGGTATTGCTAGAGCGGATGTCGTCTTAATTGGTGTATCACGTACATCGAAAACGCCATTATCACAATATTTAGCACATAAACGCCTGAAAGTAGCAAATGTACCAATTGTCCCGGAAGTCGTACCACCGGAAGAATTATTTCGAATTGATAAATCGAAGTGTATCGGTTTAAGAATTAGCCCACATAAATTAAATGAAATACGAAAAGAACGTTTAAAGGCACTTGGTCTCGGAGACCATGCTGCATATGCAACATTCCAACGTATTGAAGAAGAATTACAATATTTTGATGAACTAATCGAAAAAATAGGTTGTAAAGTTATCGATGTGTCACATAAAGCAGTAGAAGAAACAGCAAATATTATTTTACAAATGATAGAAACTAAAAATAATTAAAAAAACTAGATTATATATGGTATATATACTATAATACTATGTTGTACATCGTATATATGTTTGTCTTTTATAAAAAAAGGGAAGATAAAGAATACGATATATGTGCATACTCCTTCTTTAATATAGCGGAAAAATAAAGAAGGTTATTTTTTTTCGATAGTTTATAAAAACAATGTCGAAAAATGAAGGACTTTTAGCATGCATATAGAATATATATATTAGATACGTTTTTAGGTGATATACATGGCAAATGGTTTACCTGATGAACTGATTGATCAAATTCGAAATGAAAATGATATTGTCGAAGTCATTGGTGAATACGTTCAGTTAAAGAAACAAGGGAAAAACTATTTCGGGCTTTGTCCATTTCATGATGAGAAATCACCTTCGTTTTCTGTTGTGAAAGAAAAACAGTTTTTTCATTGTTTTGGATGTGGGAAGAGTGGAAATGTATTTAATTTTTTAATGGAAAAAGAAACATTTACCTTTATAGAAGCAGTGCAATTTTTAGCAGAACGGGTACATATTTCTTTGCCAGAAGCGCCCATGACACGTTCTTCTATGTCGGAAGAACAAACTGCTAACTTAGAAGCACATGAATGGCTGACAAAGTTTTATCACCATCTATTAAAGTATGCGGAAGATGGAAAGGAAGCACTGTCCTATTTAAAGGATCGAAGTATTTCAGATGAAACTATACAACAATTCCAGCTTGGATTTGCTCCAGCAGATAGTAAATTTACAACGGAATTTTTAGAAGAGAAAGGATTCCATTTACAGTTTTTAGTAAAAGCGGGTTTATTATCGACGTCAGACAACGTTCATTTCAATGATATTTTTCGTAATCGTGTCATTTTTCCGATTAAAAATCATTTAGGAAAAACAGTTGCATTTGGTGGACGAGCAATCCATGGTGAACAACCAAAATATTTAAACAGCAAGGAACATGAATTATTTCATAAGGGTCAACTATTTTACAATTTTGATTTAGCAAAAAATCATATACGAAAGCAAAATAGTGTGATTATTTTCGAAGGGTACATGGATGTTATTCAAGCATATCAAGCTGGTATTAAAAATGGGGTTGCAACATTAGGGACAGCATTATCAGAATCACAGGTGAAATTGATCAAACGATATGTTAACCAAGTAACATTATGTTATGACTCAGATGACGCGGGGCTCAAAGCGGCATATGAGTCAGCGGTTATGTTTCAAAGAAATGGGACGAATGTAAGAATTGCAACAATGCGTGATGGGTTAGATCCAGATGATTATATACGTCAATATGGGGGAGAAGCGTTTCAAAGGGATGTATTAGATGTAAGTGATACATTTATGAAGTTCTATATGACGTATAAACGAAAAGATTTTAATTTAGCTGTAGATAGTGAAAGAATAACTTATGTAGAACATATAACAAAAGCACTTGCAACGGTTGAAAGTCCCATCGAACGGGAATATTACGTAAAAGAGCTTGCAGATGAGTTCAATCTATCGACAGATATTATTCATCATGATATAAATACCCATAAAAATCGAATGAAACGAAATAATATGGATAACGTGAATAATTATAGTGATACTACAGTTACAGCACCGGTAAGACAAAGGACTTTGCGAGCACATATTCGTGCCGAAAGACAACTCATTGCACTTATGTTTCATCATCCATACATCGTTTCAAAAGTACAACAAGAACTAGGTGTCCAATTTACTCAAGAAGCACATCGAGTCATTTTAACACATGTATATGGATTATTTGAGGAATATGGGGAAGTATCTGTTAGTGAGCTCTTTGATAAAATATCAGATGAACATATAAAACAATTGCTAACAGAAATAGCGATGATCGAAGTAAATGACACCATATCTGATGCAGAATTAAATGATTATATCATGACGATTCAAAAGGAAGTGTCAAATGGGGACTATTTACGTTCTTTAAAACGTAAACAGAAGGAAGAAAAAGACCCAATTTTAGCAGCGAAAATTGGCTTGGAAATACTCAATATTCAAAAACAGTTAAAAATGTAAGGTAGAGCATATTTAGGAGGGATTGGCTAATGTCTGATAATAAAACTCCACAAACAGCGGACAATGATCAAACATTGGAACAAGTGAAAGAGGAATTATTAGAAACAGGTAAGAAATCAGGTGCGTTAGCATACGAAGATGTTGCAGACCGACTTTCTACGTTTGAAATCGAGCCTGAACAAATCGATGAATTTTATGAGCAGTTGGAAGAACAAGGAATCGAAGTCATCGGTGATGTCGATGAAGAAGAATTAGAAAAAGAGCTTTCAACTGAAGCTGATTTACGTGATTTAAGTGTACCTTTAGGTGTAAAAATAAATGACCCTGTACGTATGTATTTAAAAGAGATTGGTCGCGTCGATTTGTTAACTGCTGAAGAAGAAGTTGCTTTAGCAAAACGTATTAAGGAAGGCGATGAAGAAGCAAGTAGACAACTGGCAGAAGCAAACTTACGACTAGTTGTAAGTATTGCGAAACGCTATGTTGGACGTGGAATGCTCTTTTTAGACTTAATTCAAGAAGGAAATATGGGATTAATTAAAGCTGTTGAAAAGTTTGACCATGAAAAAGGGTTTAAATTTAGTACGTATGCAACTTGGTGGATTCGTCAGGCAATTACACGTGCGATTGCAGACCAAGCTAGAACGATTCGTATCCCAGTGCATATGGTTGAAACAATCAATAAGTTAATTAGAGTTCAGCGTCAACTATTACAAGACTTAGGGCGTGAACCAACTCCAGAAGAAATTGGAAAAGAAATGGAACTATCCCCTGCTAAAGTAAGAGATATCCAAAAAATAGCTCAAGAACCTGTTTCGTTAGAAACGCCAATCGGAGAAGAAGATGACTCACACTTAGGTGACTTTATTGAAGACCAAGAAGCTGTATCACCATCAGATCATGCGGCATACGAATTATTAAAAGAACAATTAGAAGATGTGCTTGATACATTAACAGATCGTGAAGAAAACGTGTTACGTTTACGTTTCGGTTTAGATGATGGTCGTACAAGAACTTTAGAGGAAGTTGGTAAAGTATTCGGAGTAACGAGAGAACGGATTCGTCAAATCGAAGCAAAAGCATTAAGAAAGCTACGTCACCCTAGTCGTAGCAAACGTTTAAAGGACTTCTTAGAATAATTTCATAATGACTTTTCATTATGAAATTATTCCTTTATTTTGTGAGTTTTTTTATAAAAAATAGCTCTCATATGTATTATTACTTTAATATAAGACGAATATCGAGTAAAATAGATATTGTCTTTACATAATTATATTTATCATCATATTATTTAAGGAGGAAACATCGAATGAAGAAAAACATTCTCCCATTTGGAATTATTGCTGTCGTTGGTATTTTTGCAGCGATTATCGTTTTCTATATTGGCGTTGAGCAACGTGAAGATATTCGTTTAGCAGAAGAAAATGGCGGTGAAGAAGTTACTGAGAACAATGATGGTGAAGTAGCTGACGATCCTGAAGCTGTCTATGCGAACTCATGTGCGAGCTGTCACGGAGATGACTTATCAGGAGCAATGGGACCAGACTTAACAAAAGTTGGTAGTGACCACTCAGCAGATGATATTGCAAATATCATTAACAATGGTCAAGGTTCAATGCCACCAGGACTAGTAGGGCCAGAAGAGGCAGATTTACTAGCTGAATGGCTAAGCGAAATGAAATAATATGTAAATTATATTAGAGAGGTTAGACAACATTATCACAGAATAACGATTATGTTTAAAGAACATGAATCGATTATGGTATAATAGTGATAGGTGTCCTAGCCTCTTTTTACGTTTAATTACTAATAAAAGGTGAACTATGATGAAGAATTTTAAACAAATATCAGAAAGATTAAAACAAATTGCAACATATATTGATTCAGATATGTGTTTTGCTGATATTGGATCCGACCATGCCTATTTACCGTCGTATATTTGCTTACAAAAGCCAACGGTCCAAGCAATTGCCGGTGAAGTGAGTAAAGGTCCTTATGAGCGTGCAAAACAGACAGTAGAAGAAAACGAATTAACAGATCGAATACAAGTACGGTTAGGAAATGGACTAGAAGTGATTGAACAAGATGAAGTAGATGCAATCGTTATCGCCGGAATGGGTGGAGGACTAATTGCTTCTATTTTAAAAGATGGTGCACATAAATTAGAACATATTACACGTATTATTGCCCAACCTAATACGAATGGATATATAGTACGTAAAACATTACATGAATTAGGTTTTATACCTATAAAAGAACAAATTATGGAAGAAAATAATCATATATACGAAATGATTGTTGCAGAGCGAGAAGAAAATCATCCATTAGATGAAAAACAATATATGTTTGGTCCATTACTATTACAAGAAAAATCACCAACGTTCATAAAGAAGTGGACGAAAGAACGGGATAAAGTTTTATATATTTTAAATCAGATGAATAAAAGTACAGAAAAAGATGTGGAAAAAATAAATCAGTATGAAAAAACTTTACGATGGATAGAGGAGGTCATACGATGAGTACTATTACACATAAGCATGTTTTTAGAACTTTAGAAAAATGGGCACCAAAAAGTTTAGCGTATGATTGGGATAATGTCGGGTTACAAGTTGGAAATGTACAAGATGAAACAAAAAAGGTATTAATTACGTTAGACGTAACGAACGATGTTGTGGATGAAGCGATACGTCATGATGTGAATTTAATTATTGCACACCATCCATTATTGTTTCAATCTATAAAACAAATTGATTTTTCAACGCCGAAGGGAAAAGTGATTCAGAAGTTAATCCAACATAATATAACAGTTTATGCAGCACATACTAATTTAGATATCGCTGAAGGTGGTGTCAACGATTTATTACTGGATGCATTAGACATATCCAATCGAAAGAATTTTATCCCTTTTAACGAAGAAGCACTGTATAAATTAGTAATATTTGTTCCAAATACACATGAAACTGAATTAAGAGATGCACTAAGTGACGCTGGTGCAGGACATATTGGAAATTATAGTCACTGCACATTCCGTCAAGAGGGACAAGGAACCTTTAAACCATTAGAAGGGACAAATCCATATATTGGTACAAAAAACGAACTTACATTTGTAGATGAAATAAAAATGGAAACAATTGTGACGGAAAATAACATGCAACAAGTGTTACAAGCAATGTTTCAAGCACATCCATACGAAGAAGTTGCATATGATGTCTATCCATTACAGCAAAAGGGACATGCATTTGGCTTAGGTAGAATCGGTACATTAGATGCTCCGCAATCGTTAATGAGTTTTGTGGAAAAAGTGAAAACTGCATATGGATTAGAAAAAGTGAGAGTAGTTGGAGATGTACATGCTACGATTCAAAAAGTTGCTGTGTTAGGTGGTAGTGGAGAGAAGTATATTGCAGCTGCCCAAAAAATGGGGGCAGATGTATATATAACAGGAGACTTAACATTTCATCATGCACAAGATGGAATGGAAATGGGAATTCATTTAATTGATGCAGGACATTATATTGAACAAATTATGAAACAAGCAACAAAAACATATATAGAGTCGAAATATCCAACATTATCCGTGATGGAATCAACAATTAATACGAATCCATTTCAATTTTTATAAATAGAAGGGAGTAATTGGAATGGAAAAAAAGTTTCAAGCTTTAGGGTTAAGTGAAGAAATACAACAGATAGTAGATAAGTTGTACTTTAAACAGCCGACAAAGATTCAAGAAGAGGCAATTCCAGCCATTTTACATGGAAAAAGCATTATTGGACAATCACAAACAGGTTCAGGGAAAACACATGCATTTTTATTACCTTTATTAAACAAGTTAGAAGATGATGCAGAGGGAGTTCAAATAGTTATCACTGCTCCGACTAGGGAGTTAGCAATGCAGTTACATGAAGAAATAAAAACAATGACAACCTTAGCGAACAAAGAGGATGTCTGGACATCTCGTTTATTAATAGGTGGACTAGATCGTCAACGTATGATGAAACAATTAGAAAGAACGCCAAAAATTATTGTAGGAACACCTGGGCGAATTTTAGATATGGTGAACGAGGGAGTACTATCTATTTATAGTGCGACTTCATTTGTAGTGGATGAAGCAGATTTAATGCTTGATTTACGTTTTATCGAAACCATTGATGAATTACTCGTTACTTGTAAAAGGGACATACAAATGCTTATTTTCTCGGCGACCATCCCGACACAATTACAACACTTTATCCGAAAGTATTTGGATAAACCAACACATATTAAAATTGAAAATGGTATTGCACCACAATCAATGACACATCGATTAATTGATCGTAAACATGGAGATATCGTCAAGAAAATAATTGAAATTTCACATGTGATTCAACCATATGTTGCTATTTTATTTACTAATAGCAAGGAGTCGGCCGATGAATTAGCAGGTAATTTACATCGTGCTGGATTAAATGTAGGTGTATTACATGGGGGATTAACGAGCCGTGAACGTACAAAAACAGTAAAAGCTATTTTAGATTTAAAATATGAGTATATTGTTGCAACTGACTTAGCTTCACGTGGAATTGACATCAAAGGGGCAAGCCATGTAATCAATGTAGAATTACCAAAAGAAACAGAATTTTATATTCATCGAGTCGGACGAACGGCACGAGCAGGATTAGAAGGAACTGCAATAAGTTTTTATACAGAGGATGACATTGCATTAATTGAACAATTGGAGAAACAAGGACTTTCATTTGTTTATTCTGATGTTAAAAACGGGGAATTTGTGGAAGCGAAACGATACAATGTTAGAGCTTTACGAAAAAACGTTTCAACGGATGTAGATAAAGCAGCATGGAAACAAGTACGTAAACCTAAAAAAGTGAAACCAGGATATAAAAAGAAAATGAAGCAAGAACAAGAAAAAATAAAGAAAAGAATGCAACGACAAAAACGTCGCAGAAAATAATGAGGTGGGAATATGGTAAAATTAGGATCACATGTATCAATGAGTGGAAAGAAAATGTTATTAGGTTCAAGTGAAGAAGCAACAAAATATGGTGCAACAACATTTATGATCTATACTGGTGCACCACAAAACACAAGAAGAAAACCGATTGAAGAATTGAATATTGAAGCAGGATTACAACATATGAAAGACAATGGTATTTCTGACATTGTAGTCCATGCACCATATATTATTAATATTGCCAATACGATAAAACCGGAAACATTTGAATTAGGTGTCGATTTCTTACGTATGGAAATTGAAAGAACAACAGCCATTGGTGCAAAACAAATCGTTTTACATCCTGGAGCACATGTTGGCGCAGGAGTAGACGCCGGAATCGACCGTATTATTGAGGGGCTTAATGAAGTATTAACGAATGATCAAGAAGTGCAAATTGCTTTAGAAACAATGGCCGGAAAAGGTACGGAAATCGGTCGTAGTTTTGATGAATTAGCACGTATTATAGATGGGGTGACACATAACGAAAAATTATCTGTTTGTTTAGATACTTGCCACATTCATGATGCCGGATATGAAATCACCGAAGGCCGTTTTGATGATGTTTTAAATGAATTTGATAAAATTGTTGGTTTAGACCGTATTAAAGTTGTCCACGTAAATGATAGTAAGAACGTATGTGGAGCTCAAAAAGACCGACATGAAAATATTGGACTTGGTCATATTGGTTTTGATACCTTGCATGAAGTTATTTATCATGAAGCATTTAAAGATTTACCCAAAATTTTAGAAACACCATTTGTCGGAGAAGATAAGAAGAATAAAAAGCCTCCATACAAATTTGAAATTGAAATGATTAAAAATGGTACATTTGATAAAAACATTCTACAAAAAATTATGGAACAATAGAAAAAAATACAAATTATGATTTACTTCATTATCCATAAACTAAGCATACTTCTATGTAAAGGAGGAAAAGTATATGGATAATGAGTTTAAAGAGGACCAAATGGAAGTGGGGGATGAAGTCTTACAGGACGATGAATTTCATTTGTCCTTGCATGAAGAAAAGGATGAACCGGAATTAAAGAGTGTATTTGGTTGGATTGCGCTGTTTGTTTCTTTCTTTTCATTCATATTCGCCCCATACGCATTTGCAATTGCCGGGATTATATTAGGGTTTATTGCACGAACGAGAAATGCAGTGTTGCTCGGTAACACTGCAATTGTTGTCGGTATATTGTCAATTATCGTTCGATTAGTTATAATGCCGTTTATTTGAGGTAAAAGGTTAAGACAAGATTCGATTATTGTCTTAACCTTTTTTTAAAAAATATATCATGAACTGAAAAACTTTCGTATAATATACATAAAGGGGTGAGTGTAATGGAACTTATAGATATAACATGGATTGGTTTATTATTAGTAGGATTAGGAACGTTTTTCCTAATTGGTGAATTGCTCGTTAACTTACGAGGCCTTGGAGCAGTGTTAGGAATTAGTTTTATCATTTATTATTTTTATATCTTTACACCAAATACGTCTTCCTTAATTATGATGTTGTTTATTTATTTTGTCGGAATTATGTTTATATTTATTGATGGAAAATTAATTAATGATGGAACATTGGCAACAATTGGTATCACGGGAATGATATTCTCTGTTGCCTTATCTGCACCTTCCTTTACATCTGGTTTATATGCAGTTATAGGTGTTCTTGTTGGAAGCGCTGTTTCATTATTGTTATTAAAAGTGTTTGAAAAAAGAGATATGTGGAATAAGATAACTTTAAAAGACCGTTTAACAACTGATAAAGGGTATACGACTGTGAATGAAGAATATGAGCAATTAATTGGAAAAACCGGAGAAACAATTACAGATATGCGCCCCGTCGGTACGATTAAAATAGATGGAAAGGAATATAGTGGGATATCGAATGCACAATGGATCCCTAAAGCATCAAAAATAGAAGTGTTGGATGTTGATGGAACAAGGATTTTAGTGAAATTAATTTCAAACGATAAAGATATGTAAATCGATTGTAAATTTAATGTTAATTTTTTAAAACTCACTTTACAAACTATGCTAATTTCTGAATAATAGGATTGTATGTAAAAAATATGTTAATTTAAGGTGGATTGAAGAATGGAATCAGTAGATTTGCAAACAATTATATTTGAATTCATCGGAGGATTAGGGATCTTCCTTCTAGGAATTAAATTCATGGGGGATGGTCTCCAAAAATCTGCGGGAGATAGATTAAGAGATATTTTAGATCGGTTTACATCTAATCCATTTTTAGGAGTATTAGCAGGAATTATCGTAACGGTTTTAATTCAGAGTAGTTCTGGAACAACTGTTTTAACTGTTGCCCTCGTAAATGCTGGATTTATGACATTGCGACAAGCTATTGGTGTTATAATGGGTGCGAATATCGGTACGACAGTAACTGCATTTATTATTGGTTTAAATATTAGTGAATATTCACTACCTATTATGGCGATTGGTTGTTTCTTATTATTCTTCTTTAATAATCAAAAAGTAAATATTATTGGACAAACCATTTTTGGTTTTGGTTCACTATTTTTTGGTTTAAGTCTAATGAGTAATGGAATGAAACCGTTGCGAGATTTACAAGTTTTTCATGAATTAACATTAAGTATGAGTGACAATCCGATTTTAGGGCTTGCAATTGGTACAGTCTTCACATTAATCGTTCAAAGTTCAAGTGCAACGATCGGTATTTTACAAGGATTATTTTCAGAAGGTGCAGTAGATTTACAAGCGGCACTACCTGTATTATTTGGGGATAATATTGGAACGACTATAACGGCTATTTTAGCTTCATTAGGTGCTTCAGTGGCAGCAAGACGTGCGGCATTTACTCACGTTATTTTCAATCTTATTGGTGCGACAATTTTCTTATTATTATTAACACCATTTACAGCATATGTAGCTTATTTACAATCATCATTAAATTTAAATCCAGAAATGACGATTGCATTTGCACATGGAAGTTTTAATATTGCCAATACAATTATACAATTTCCATTCATTGGTGCATTAGCTTGGATAGTTACAAAAATTGTTCCAGGAGAAGATGTAACCATTGAATATAAACCGAAACATTTAGACCCGTTATTTATTAAACAGTCTTCAACAGTTGCTTTGTCTCAAGCAAAACAAGAGATAATTCGTATGGGAGAATATAGTGTCCAAGGTTTAGTTGAAACGGGTGCATATGTGGTTACCCATGATACGAAGCACTCTGAAATGGCTTTACAAATTGAAGGGGCTTTAAATAACTTAGATAGAGAAATTACCAATTACTTAGTAAGTATTTCAAGTACAACATTATCAGAGTCAGAAAGTGCTAAGCATACGGCTTTAATGGATTCTGTACGTGATATTGAACGAATCGGAGATCATTTTGAGAACATTATTGAGTTAACAGATTATAAAATTTCAAATAAAATAAATATTACAGATCAAGCACAAGAAGATTTAAATGAAATGTTTGATTTAACGATTTTAACCGTAAAACAAGCTATAGAAGCATTAGATAGCATGGACCGTGAAGAAGCATTGATCGTTATCCAAAAAGAAGATCAGATAGACAAATTAGAACGTAAATTCCGTAAGAAACATATTATTCGTATGAATGAAGGATTATGTACGGGATCAGCAGGAATTGTTTTTGTTGATATCATCAGTAATTTAGAACGTATTGGAGATCATGCAGTAAACATTGCGGAAGAAGTTTTAGGTGAAAATTAAATAATAGAGGAAGATGTTTTATATAAATTGTTGACATGATTTTAAAAACGTGATAAATTATATCTTGTCGCTTCGGAAAGAAGATAACAATTGTTTCTATATAAAAACATCTTCCTCTATGCTTTTAGTGGACAAAGTAAAAATAATATCCTATAATAACAAAGGATGTTGCAAATTATTACATATTATACGGTTACTCATAAATAGAGTTTAACATAAAAGAATGGAAATAAATTACTGTACAGATTCTACAGTAACAAACGGGTATAAGTAGATTAAAAAGATTCCACAGTAGCTCAGTGGTAGAGCAATCGGCTGTTAACCGATCGGTCGTAGGTTCGAACCCTACCTGTGGAGCCATATATGGCGGCGTAGCTCAGCTGGCGAGAGCGTTCGGTTCATACCCGAAAGGTCGTGGGTTCAATTCCCTCCGCCGCTATTTATTTTATTAGGACCCATAGCTCAGTTGGTTAGAGCTATCGGCTCATAACCGATCGGTCGCAGGTTCGAGTCCTGCTGGGTCCACCATTTATTTTATACATACATAAACATTGGAGGAATACCCAAGTCCGGCTGAAGGGATCGGTCTTGAAAACCGACAGGGGTGTCAAAGCCCGCGGGGGTTCGAATCCCTCTTCCTCCTCCAGTTGGCTCAGTAGCTCAGTCGGTAGAGCAAAGGACTGAAAATCCTTGTGTCGGCGGTTCGATTCCGTCCTGAGCCATAAAAACCAAGCAAATCATTGCTTGGTTTTTATTTTTCTCTAGAAATTATTAGGCGTAATATTTGCACGGGATGAAAACGTTTGATAATCTTAATATGTAAGCAATTCAATTTAAAAAGGAGAGGAATTAATTATGTCAACATTTACATTACCTGAATTACCATATGCATATGATGCATTGGAGCCATCAATCGACAAAGAAACGATGAACATTCACCATACGAAGCACCATAACACATACGTTACAAACTTAAACGCTGCACTAGAAGGTCATGCGGACTTACAAAATAAATCATTAGATGAATTAATTAGTGATTTAAACGCATTACCTGAAGAGATTCGTACAGCAGTTCGTAACAATGGTGGTGGACATGCAAACCATAGCTTATTCTGGACAATCCTATCACCAAATGGTGGTGGAGAGCCAACAGGAGAACTAGCTGACAAAATTAATGAGAAATTTGGAAGCTTTGACGCTTTTAAAGAAACTTTTGAAAAAGCTGCAGCTACAAGATTCGGATCTGGCTGGGCTTGGTTAGTACTAAACAATGGCGAATTAGAAGTAACGAGCACACCAAATCAAGACTCTCCAATTATGGAAGGACAAACTCCTATTTTAGGTTTAGACGTATGGGAGCACGCATACTACTTAAACTATCAAAATAGACGTCCTGAATATGCAAAAGCATTCTGGAATGTTGTAAACTGGGATGAAGTTGCTAAAAATTACGATGCAGCTAAATAATTAAATCATAAAAACACGAAACAAATTTGTTTCGTGTTTTTTTTATGCTGTTTCATATATCGTTTTTTGAAAAATAATGATATAATAAGAAGTTGTGAAATGATTATATTATATAGGGAGATATGAGCAATGAATCAACAAAAAGATAAAAAATCTCGAATTCCCTTGCGATTAAATATTACGTTTTTCGTTATATTTTTATTGTTTGCCGTTTTAGTCATTCAACTTGGAGTTGTACAAATATTAGACGGTTCAAGTTATCAAGAGGAAATTGATCGTACTGTACAAGATATATCTAAACGACCAGTACCACGTGGTAAAATTTTAGACAGAAATGGAAATATAGTTGTAGATAATGAGCCACTTTATTCGATAACATATACACCACCAAAACGAGTACAAGCAGAAGATAAATTAAAATTAGCAGAAAAACTAACTGAGTATATGACGATGGATAAGAAAGAAATCGATAAAATAAGAGAACGTGAAAGAAAAGAATATTTTTATTTAAAAAATACAGAGGATGTTTTTGCTAGATTATCTGATGAAGAAGTAGAAGAATTAGATGATAAAGAACAATATGATTTAATGTTAGAAAGAATTAAAGATGATGAAATCGATGATTTTACAGATGAGGAATTACAAGTTATTGCAATAAAACGTCAATTAGATAAAGCGTATGCATTAACTCCAGAAGTAATTAAAAATGAAAATATTTCTATGGATGAATATGCTAAAATTGCTGAAAATTTATCTGAATTACCTGGAATTAATACTTCAACAGACTGGGAGAGACAGTATAAATATAAAGATACTTTACGATCTATTATTGGTTCTATTACATCACAAGACGAAGGTATTCCTGCTGAAAAAGAAGATTATTATTTAACACGGGGATATAATCGAAATGATCGTGTTGGAAAGAGTGGTTTAGAAGAACAATATGAGGACCTGTTAAGAGGAAGAAAAGAAAAAGTAAAGTATACGACAACGAAAACAGGTCAAATCATTGGAACAGAAGTGATGGTTCCTGGTGAAAGAGGAAAAGATTTAGTACTCTCCATTGATATGGATTTTCAGAAGAAAGTAGATAAAATTGTTTTACAAGAATTAAAAGCAGCGAAAAGTCGCGGAAATACTTATTTAGAAGATGCATTAGCTGTTGTAATGAATCCAAAAACAGGAGAAATACTTGCATTAAGTGGACAGCATTATAATAAAGAAACGGGAAAATATGAAAACACACCACATAAAGTCCTTTATGATGCACATCGTCCAGGATCGACTGTAAAGGGTGCAACTGTATTAGCGGGATTAGATTCAGGAGTATTTACTCCAGGTCAAACGATTTATGATAGTCCAATCGTTATTAAAGGGACGAAACCAAAAGGATCATATAGTGTGCTTGGGTCTGTAAATGATATTTCAGCATTGAAACGATCATCCAACGTCTATATGTTCTATGTAGCTTTAAGACTTGGTGGAGATTATCGTTTACCTTTCCCGAATGGGGGAAGCCCTACGTTTAATCCTGAAGGGATGCAAACAATGCGAAATTATTTCCAAGAGTTTGGTTTAGGCGTTAAAACTGGTATTGACTTTCCGTTTGAATCAACAGGTTATGTTGGTCCAGAATTATTACCAGGTAAACTAATGGACTTAAGTATTGGTCAGTACGATACGTATACAACTTTACAATTAGGACAATATATTAGTACGATTGCAAATGGCGGTAAAAGAATCCAACCTTCATTTGTAAAAGAAATTCGCTCTCCGGCCGAATCATCTGACGGATTAGGGCCAGTTTATAAAGTAAACCATACGAAAATATTAAATGAATTAAGTATGTCTCAAGATAATATTAAACGTGTGCAAGATGGTTTTTATAAAGTATTTAATGAAGCAGGTGGTACCGGTCACTCTAGTTGGGCTAGTACAAAATATCGTGCTGCTGGAAAAACAGGTACTGCAGAGAACGAAGTGTTTTTACAGAAAGATAATGGCGACTTTTATAAAGCGGCAGATACAGAAAACTTATCTTTAGCAGGGTATGCACCTTATGATGATCCTGAGGTTGCTTTTGCAGTGATTATCCCTAACTTAAGTAAAAGTTCTGGAAATAATATTAACCATAATATTGGAAGACGAATTTTAGATACTTACTTTGAAGGAAAAGAAACAGAGGATAAAGAAGATGAGGAATAAATGAACTAGAGCCAAATATAATAAAATGGTCCTGTCTATCATAAAAAGATAGATAGGACCGTTTTGATTTACATAATCTAATAGAAAAGACTTCGATAAAATCAATTATCGAAGTCTTTTCTATGTTTTTAACTAAGCTCAAACACGGATGTTCTTTTAATTACTGCCTGGATATGTTGTGAAAATTTCAGCTAATTCCTTGAAACTCATATCTTTTTTCACTTTAAATGTACCTATTTGAATGTAAGGGCTATAATCATTGTCTTCCATATAATCTTGGAATTTTTGTTTATCATCAATTACTTTTTCATTATATAACATATCTGCTATATCTTCTGTAACGACACCTTCGTTGGTAGTAATAGTAATCGTTTTAGATTTTTTCTTTTTACTTTTTTCCTTTTTATCATCAGAAGATTTCTTTTCCTCTTTTTCATCTTTCTTTTTATCAGAAGATGAATCTTTAGAGTCTTTCTTTTCTTCTTTAGAAGAATCGGATTCTTTTTTAGAATCTTTCTTTTTATCTTCTTTTTCCACTTGTTTATCTTTTACGTCTGCTTCGTCTAAATCTAGTAAAGAAAAAGTGATAAATTCTTCTTCCGTAATGACTCTATACCCTTCATCTTCTACTTGAGCAATTAAATCTTCTACTGGTGCGTTCTCTACAGCAGTGCTTTGATCAAACAATGAATAATACCCAAACATTAATATAGCTGCAGTAAATAATCCAATAGCAAAAAAGCGCATAGGTTGTTTCATATTTATCCCCTTACTATAATTTGTTTTTTAAAATTGTTTGGATATCATGGGTAGTTAAATCAGTTTGTTGTGCAATGTCTTCTACTGAATAGCCTTGTTGTTGTAAGTGATATACTTTTTGTAACAGTAAAGGCTTATTTTTCAGTGAAGATGGAATTTCTGTTGCTACTTCTACCTCTTCTTTGTGACTTGGTGTAACAACTTGTCCTGTTAATAACTCTTCTTCAAGTACTTCGAGTTTTTTTCTTAGTTGATACGTATCTTGCATTGATTGTATCGATAATTGCTCTAATTCACTTTCAATTTCATTATACTTATCATTCATGAAAAAGGATATAATGAATAAAATGATTGCAATTACGATAATTGTTCCAAAAATGTACCCCATCTTTCTACCTCCAGTCTCTATTTTATTATACAAGAAAAATAATTTTTTTGTAGGCAAAACAACAATTGTAACCTAATTTTAAAACTTAAATAAGTATTGCACGATTTTTGTTAATCTGTTATTATTAGTAAGGTAACTATTTATGGAGTTGGAGGGTTGAAAATGCGTGTTAACATCACATTAGCTTGTACTGAAACAGGCGATCGTAATTATATTACTACTAAAAACAATCGAAATAACACTGAGCGTATTGAATTAATGAAATATAGCCCACGTTTAAGAAAGCATACGCTTCACCGTGAAACAAAATAAGTTGTACGATAAAACTCTTCCCGATATTTGGAAAGAGTTTTTTTGTTGTCTACTTTTATTTTCTTCACTCACGTAGTAAGTTATAATGGAGTGAGGTGACATGAAATGAAACAAACAATACGAACGAATATGATAGAGAAATTATCTTTATTATCAAAAGAAGAAAAAAAGGCCATTGAAACATCATTATTAGAGCAATTTAAAAAATCTAATCTATGGATTAAACCTACTACAATTGGCATTACAATTTCTCATCGTTTTGAATGGGAAACGAGAAATATCATTCAATTTTTATGGGAAAAGGGAAAAAGAGTCGTTGTTCCAAAGGTCCATACGGATGATAAGTCGATGCAATTTTATGAATTGAAAAATTTTGCACATGTAACAAAAGGTCATGCCAACATTCTCGAACCTAATACATCATTGACTACACCTGTTGCACAAGAAGATATTGAGCTTCTTATCGTACCAGGTATTGTATTTAATGTTGCTGGTTATCGAATAGGATTTGGTGGTGGCTATTATGATCGTTTTCTCATGAAGTATGATAAAACAACGGTCTCCTTTGCAAGCGAACAACAACTGAGAAAAGACCTTCCGGTAGAAGCGCATGACATACCCGTGCAATATATCGTTACAGAAGATAAAGTTTGGAAAACGCTTAGTGTTTAAGCAAGGGAAGTAGGTGACATATGTCGATTACAAATCAATATTTTATGTATCATACATTATTCGAACTTGTAAAAAATGAGCAATATGAGATGGTCCATATAAATATTAAGCGGAATGAGGCGTGGGTGCAGAAGAAAGAACGTGGAAAGACGACCGTGATCCGTTTTCTATTAAAACAATTCGATTGGCAAAATCATGTGAAAAAAGATATTGCGACCGTTTTTAAAAGAATTACATCGATGAGGCGTATTTTTCGGACGAAAAAAATCGATATTTACAATGTATATATTGCTGATAAAAAACCAATTGATGCCACCGATCCATTACCAACACCAATAGTTACGACACAAAATCAAAAAATAAAAATGAATGTATATTATATTACGGATACGAACGAGTTTGATGAAAAGAGACGATTTTTGCACGATGTGAATACAGAACCTTTTCAGTTTGATGTAAATGATTTTTCCCTATTACAATATAAAGTTCGTATTTATAAAATGTACTTACAAAGACAAATATATGAGAAAAACAAAGAAATTCGTGACGTTTTTACATATGGGAAACCTTTTTTAACATACATTTTTCTCCTATTGAATTTATGTGTTTTTTTATTTATAGAAAATAATGGTGGAAGTATGAATCAAGACGTATTAATTAAGTACGGTGCAAAATATAATGAAGCTATTCTAGAAGGAGAATGGTGGCGTTTATTCACGGCGGCTTTTATTCATATTGGATTTATCCACTTTTTTATTAATATGCTAGCATTATATTATATCGGCCAATTTGTCGAACGAATTTATGGTTCCAAAAGCTTTTTCATTATTTACTTTTTAGCTTTATTCTTAGGAAATATGGCTAGCTTTGTTTTTACAGATGCAATATCGGCCGGTGCCTCAGGTGGCATATTTGGCTTGTTCGGGGCATTATTATATTTTGGAACAAAATATCGAGAGCTATTCATTCGAACAATTGGAAACCAGTTTATGTTCCTTTTGATTGTAAATATTATATTAGGTATAATTGTTCCACAAATCGATATTGGAGCACATATCGGCGGACTAATCGGTGGATTTTTGGCCGCGATGATGGCAACATTACCGTATAAAAAATCTGTTCGATTACAAATAGTAAGTTTTTCATTGTATGTTTTGATAGCATTATGTATGTATTTAATTGGGATGCAAATTTTGCCGTAATATTTTTTCTTTTCCATTGATTGTATAGACGACGAGTAAATGTTCCTTATTTTTATCAATTAATATAAGAGGCATGAGGCTCTTCTCTATATTTTTCATCTCTGTCATTGGAATGATATAATTTTTATACAGCCCTTCCCAAAGATGGCCAATGATAATATCTGTATCGTTTTGGTTCATGTTTGGGAATGGGGTTTGTTCATATAATGGCAAATCAATTAAAGGGAATGTATGATATAAATTTGGATCAATCTGTAGTCTTTGTAAAATGGAATTCATTTTATACATATATTTCATTTTTGTCTGTTCATCAGCAAATGTTGTTCGATTTTGTAAGGTGTCTCCGTTAAAAAATGATGATTGGTAGGACATTTTTCCAATAGAAGTAAATGCTTCATCTCGTACGACCTCACCATAATGGTATGAAAGCACATCAATAGGGCTGTTTTTTGTTAATAAAACTGATTGTTCCATTTTCAGTTCATCTATGTTTTCCTTCCAAATGTTTCCGATTCCTTTTACATACATATGAATAAAAACGATAAAAACATCTTGTCTTAACCGTACTGGAGTATTCGTTTTTGATTGGACCTGAATCAGTAAATTATTATTATGTAATTGAATTACAGATGACGCTTCAGTCATCGTTACATGCGGGTCTTCAGGAAAATATGTAATGGTTTCCATTGTGTTATGTTCATAGATGAAAAAAAGGATAAATATTTGTATGATAATGAATAAAGAAGTAACTTTTTTATACATAAAATCAACCTCAATAAATATGTTTTTTTCCTCTGGTGAAAACATTCTGTGTGTAAGGATTTCATGTGATTATGTAAGGTGGTGATGATGGATGGAAACGATGTATGATGTCCAACAACTGTTAAAAAGATTTGGAATTTTTATCTATACGAAAGATCGGATCGCAGACTTAGATTTAATGCAGGAAGAAGTTAAAAATTTATACGATGCAAAGTTAATATCAATGACAATATATCAACAAGCAATATTATTAATTCGAAAAGAGATGAGAATTGTAAAGAAATTGTAATGTTTTAAACAAACACAATTCGGGAATCAATCATATGAATGAGTATGTCTGTAGGAGGATTATTATGCTACATCGGCGAAGGAAAGTACCACTTTTTGTCCTTGCTGCATTATTGTTCGGTTTTAAAACGTATGTCGTTTATCGTTTTGTTTTTGATATTGAACTTGACAATCTATTGCAGGAAATTATTATTTTCATCAACCCATTTATCGCATCCATTATATTTTTTGGACTGAGTGTATGGTTTAAAACAGAAAAACAACAAAAACTATTTGTTCAGTATAGTGCGTTAATTGGAACGATAATTATTTATTTTAACGTTGTATTCTATCGCTCTTTTACTGACTTTTTAACCATTCCACAATTATTCCAAACGAGTAATATTTCAGATCTTTCTTCTAGTATATTAGAGTTAATTAAACTATATGATATATTTATTTTTGTTGATGTGATGATTATTTGGTATATAACGAAGAAAGTAACAAATATTTATGTCCCAGTTTATTCACGTCGGAAAAAAATATTTACACTCGTTGTTTCCTTGCTACTTTTATCTGGTAACTTTTTATTAGCGGAGATGGAAAGGCCCCAATTATTATCGAGAGCCTTTGACAGGGAATATTTAGTGAAAAATATTGGCCTGTTTTATTACCATGTCTATGATGCCGCATTACAATCTAAAATGCGTACACAAAAAGTAATTGCAGATGATAATGATCTCGTAGAAATTAAGAAATATATTCATGAAGAAGTGCGAAGTGATGAACAATCATCACTATATGGTATTGCGAAAGATAAAAATGTTATTTTTGTCTCTGCAGAATCATTGCAATCATTCGTTATTGAAAATACATTACATGGGGAGGAAGTAACGCCATTTTTAAACCGATTGATTGATGATCCAGGAACATTCTATTTTGAAAACTTTTACCATCAAACAGGACAGGGGAAAACATCTGATTCAGAGTTTATTACAGAGAATTCATTGTATCCTATTGCAAGTGGGGCTGTCTTTTTCACTCACGCGGATAACAATTATTATGCAATGCCTGAAGCATTAAAACAACATGGTTATCAGTCAGTCGTCTTCCATGCGAACACGGAAACATTTTGGAATCGAAATCAAATGTATGAAAGTCTCGGTATAGATACGTTTTATGATTATGATTCTTATGATGTTACAGAAGAAAACTCCATCGGATGGGGGCTAAAAGATAAACCGTTTTTTGAACAAACGATTCCATATATGAAAGAGTTGGAGACACCATTTTATGCGAAGTTAATTACGATTACGAATCATTTTCCTTTTGATTTAGAAGAGGAAGATAAAACGTTAGCAAACTATGATTCAAATTCTAAAACATTAAACCAATATTTCTCAACCGTTCGCTATATGGATGAGGCTATTGAACAGTTTTTCATGCATTTAAAATTAAATGGATTATATGAAGATTCGATTATTATTATAATGGGAGACCATGATGGAATTAGTGCCAACCATAATAAAGCGATGGCACAATATTTAAATAAAGAAGAAATTACGCCATATGATTTATTACAATTGCAAAGAGTACCATTTTATATTCATATTCCAGGGTATGAACATGGTGAGCGTATGGATAAAATAGCAGGGCAGGTCGATATTAAGCCGACTGTTTTAAGGCTTTTAGGTCTTGATACGAGTAATGATTTATATTTTGGTAATGACCTGTTCCATGATGATCGAAAAGGATTTATTACACTAAGAAATGGCGATTTCATTAGTGATGATTATGTGTTTGCTAGTGAAATTTGCTATGATCGTGAAACAGGGGAACCGATAGATGCATTAAATATGTATGGAGAAGAAGAATCAGCCTGTGCTGAAGTTTCGAAAAAAGTTACAAAAGAGTTACAGTATTCGGACGCAATCATTTATGGTGACTTATTCAGGTTCGTCGACTTTCAGACGAAATAGGGGATAACAAACAAAAATAGAGGCTAAGGTATTATACCTTAACCTCTATATTTGTTTGTAATATTAAGGACAGATTCCAGCATCTGTTAATCGACAAATAATCTCCATGACTGAGAAATACCCAAAGCAAAGAGTTGCTAGTGCAGAGAAAACTATAGCTAAGTAGTTTTTAATTTTAAATTGTCTAATTAACGACACAGCTGAAAGTAAAGCAACGACTAAAAAGATGATTGCTAGTACCATTTTAATTACATCCTCCTTATGACCATGTTAAAATGAAAGTTAATCAAGCTTCATATATGTAATAAATAGCATGATAGCTAATACTTATTCTATAATATTGCTTGATGTTTGTCGAGTTATATTCATTTTTATTTTTAGAAAAGGATATTGGAGGAAAAAAGATGCGAATTGATACATTTTCTTTAGGACCATTAGGAACAAATTGTTATATTCTTTCCAAGGATGGAAAATGTCTTATTGTAGATCCAGGTGGTGAGGCACATATTGTGAAACAACATCTTAAAGCCCAACAATTAGAACCGTTAGCTATTTTATTAACACATGCCCATTTTGACCATATCGGTGCAGTAGATGAGTTAAGAAATGACTTACAGTTAGACGTATATTTACATGAAAGTGAAGAAGAGTATTTGTTGGATGCGACAGTAAATCGATCAGTTATGTTTTTAGGAGAAGATTTTAAAATTGAAACGTCCGCACCAGAACACTTTTTAATCGAGGGAACTTTAACCATTGGACCATTCACGATGGAATGTGTTCATACGCCAGGACATTCTCCAGGAAGCATGTCATTTATTTTTGCACATGATAAATGTGTTGTAAGTGGAGACGTATTATTTCAACAAGGCATTGGTCGAACGGATTTACCTGGTGGTAGTATGGACGTATTAGCAAATAGCATCGTTCATAAATTATATACATTAGAAGACGATGTCATTGTGTATCCTGGTCATGGATCAAGCACAACTATCGGGGATGAAAAGGATACAAATCCTTTTACATTACAATTTTATCAAAGGTAATTGATTGAAAAAATTATACATGAGATGAGTGTAGGACGAGAGGAAAATATGATTCCATTTGTCTACACTCATCTTTTTTTATATGTCCAATAGATGATGTTGGTAGAAAATTGGATTTTCTTCATAAATAATTTTCCAAAATTTAAAAATAGCTACGATAGTTATTTAGAATTACAAATTTGGTGAAATAGGCAATTTTTCATTGAATAATAAAAAATTGTTTATTAAAATATTATATAAATTAGCATATAAGCACTAAAAGGAGGTGAAGAAAATAAATCGTACAGAAAAAGTTACCCATATGCTCTTGGAAGAAGCATGTAAGAAACAGGCATCCGATATTCATTTTTATCCCAGTCATGATGAAGACCACGTAGATATTTTTTATCGCCTACTTGGTAAAAGAGTATATATTCGGTCGGTTAAAAAGAAGTTATATGCAATTATTTTAGCTTATCTTAAATATAGTGCTCATATGGATATTAGTGAAAAAAGAAAGCCACAAAGTGGGAAGATGCACTATACGACAGAAAACAAGGAATTATACGCATTACGTTTATCAACACTTCCGACAATGCAGGAAGAGAGTTTAACGATACGTCTGTTACCACAAAGCAATTTTAAAATTGACGAACTATTTGTCTTTCCATATCAATTTAAACGAATGAAACAATGGTTTCATCAACAAGCAGGGCTCATACTCATCACAGGGCCGACCGGTTGTGGCAAATCCACTACAATGTATGCATTGATGCAAGCGTTAACAGAAAAACAATCATATCAAGCAATTACATTGGAGGATCCAATTGAACGGACACTCGATAATGTCATCCAAGTAGAAATGAATGAAAAAGCGGGTGTAACCTATCATACAGGATTAAAAGCCGCCTTAAGGCATGATCCGGATATTATTATGATAGGTGAAATAAGGGATGAAAAAACAGCGAAATTTGCTTTAGAAGCCTCTTTAACGGGACATTTAGTCGTGAGTACCATTCATGCTAAAAACGCGGTTGGGACAATTGATCGTTTACTCGATTTAAATATATCGAAAAACGATATTGCACAAACCTTGCTTGCGATAGCCTCCATACAATTGATTCCTATTTTTACAAAAGGGGATGTGAAACGTGGTGCGATTGTGGAATTGATTGATGGAAGTAATATAACCTCCATTTTATCCGGAAACAAAGAAGCACAACAACTGAATATGGAGACTTTTGAACAATTAAAGGAGAAAGTGAAAAGATATGGATTTTTACAAGATGATTCAATGGATGAAACGTCGAAAAGCGTATAAATATTTTTTCCCAATCGAAAAGCAATTACAATATTTAAAACATGTACATTTTTTAATGTCTCACGGTTATTCGTTTAAAGAGGCATTAGATCATTTGTATTACAATACAGATTATGAAGCACAAACAAAAGAGATAATTACAGCATTTAAACGGGGAGATTCATTAGATAAAGCATTTGAACATGCAATGTTTCATCATTCTATTGTTGCATATTTACAGTTTTCACAAGCACATGAAAGCATGATAGATAGTATTAAAAATTGCGTAGATATGGTGGAATATCGATTGAGTTATATTGAAAAATTAAAGAAAACGATTCGTTATCCATTGTTTTTACTCATTATTATTGTGTTGCTACTTATTAGTCTCAATCGTTATGTGTTGCCAATGTTTTTGGACTTGTTCCAATCACATGCTTCATCATCCAAAACATTGTTACTTTCTATCTCCTTTATTGAATTTATTACTACATTTTTTTTAGTACTCCTATTGACACTTTTTATTTTTTCTTTCATATGGAAAAAATATAAACCACAAATACCTATAGAAACCCAATTAAATATATATAAAAAAATCCCATTTTATCGTTCATTTTTAACATTATATACATCGTATTATTTGGTCACATATATCAGTATGTATTTAAAAGCAAGTTTACCTATGCGAGAAGTAGTGAAACAACTAAAAAGTCATGATCGTTTAACGATCTTAGCATATTATGGTGAGGAAATTGATATGCAACTAGAGGCTGGACAATCATTAGCTACGGCTGTTAATCAATTATATTTTATTGATCGTCATACGAAAGGAATTTTTAGTAGAAGTATGGACCATCGTAGCTTTGAAAAAGAGTTATCAGTTTATGCCGTATTTTTAGGTGAGAAAATTCGCAACAAATTAGCGAAAATGATTCAATTTATTCAACCGATTATATTTTCTATTGTCGCGTTTTTTATTATTTTTGTTTATCTTACATTAATGATTCCAATGTATCAATTAATTCAAACAATTTAAAGAGAGGAGAACATATATGAGACATGTAAAAGGGGAAGGTGGATTCACGTTAATCGAAATGCTCGTCGTACTTCTTATCATTACTGTTCTAATTTTGTTGTTGTTACCTAATTTAACGAATCGGAGTAGTGATGTACATGAAAAAGGCTGTAAAGCTCTAACTTCTACGGTTCAGAGTCAAGTATATGCATATCAATTAGAAGCAGGGAAGTTACCAACTAGTTTAGATGATTTAGTACAAGAAAACTACATTGAAGCAAGTCAGAAAAAATGTTCAAACAATACCCCATTACAATACAATGTATCGAGTGGGAAAGTGTATGTGAATGAATAAAGAGGCTGGTTTCACATTGTTAGAATTACTCTTTGTATTGCTTATCATTTCCATTTTCATTTTATTAACTACACCAAGTATGGTTGCATTAAAAGAAAAATCAGAAGTGAATGCATTTAAACATTTGCTGGATGCGGATATTTTGCATATTCAAAATAAAGCATTTCATCATAGAAAAGAGTATACTTTAGGTTTTTTAAGAAATAATCAATATGTGCTGCACTATGGTAAAACAGGCGATAGGGAAGTAGTAAGACAGATTCCTCCGACGGTATCGTATTCAATGAAGAACACGAATATAGTGTACAATTTAAAAGGAACAATTGTCCAACCAGGCACATATGTTTTTATCGCAGATGGTCGTCTATACAGGCTTGTATTTCCATTGGGGAAAGGTAGGCATTGGATAGATGAATCGTAATGGTTTTACATTTATTGAAGCGTTAGTTTCTTTAAATATTATCATTTTTATTAGTCTCACGGTTGCACCGTTATCAACACTAGTCATGCAAGAAAGAGTAAATGCATTATTAAAGCGAGATGTTGTACATATGTTGTATGAGGATTTATTGTATAGAGCGAATGGAAATGATGCAACAATGCACTACGAAAAATCGATACAGCAGACAAATGTACAATTTACATTTCAATTAGAAAACGAATATATGAGGGGTTGTGCAAATTGGGAAAATAAAAAGACACGAAAAGAAACGTTTTGCTTATATAGCGATTACAAGTGATGAAAAAGGCATGACACTACTTTCTGTTCTATTTGGATTAACCGTGATCGTAGTTACGTTTCCATTGTTCATGTATATCTTAAAGAATTTGTCGGAAACAAATTATTCAGAAGACTTATCGTATCGCCAGTTTTTTCTTTTCGTTCGGCAAGAAAATTTAGATGCAGAAAGAATGTTCGAACGAAATAATACTTTATATTTCCAATTGAATGAAGATGAAGTTTCTATGATAGAACAATATCAGGATGTTATTCGAAGGCGCGTAAATTATTTAGGTCATGAAATATATTTGCGTGATGTACAAGCATTTGAAACCGAAACATTGGATTACGGTATTAAAATCACTGTAACATCCAGCGAAGGGGGAATTTATGAAAAAACAATCCCATTTGAACGATAATGAACGAGGCTTTTTCTTACCATATGTGATGGTTTTGAGTACCATTATTTTAATTTTTGTTACGAATGCTATTTATATTTATGAAAACGAATTGGAGATTTCTAGTAATGTAATTGATCAAATTACGTACGAAACACAGTATAAAATGGCAATTAATAAATTATTACGAGAACGACCATTTGAACATACGAAAGAAGGAATGGAAGCTTATTATTTACCTAATGGTAAAACAGATGTATTTTATACAAAAGAACATGGTCGTTTACAAGTAAAAGTACAAGTTTATGGGGAAGATGATTATATGTATCCATTTCATCGGACGATTCATTTAAAAGAAGATATCATGACAGAATGAGGAAAAAATCATTGTTCTAACATATGTTTCATTTACAATATTCATTTCCTAGTTTATAATGATATTTGTATTAGGTTACGTTAAAGGAGGGGAAAAAGCATGGATCGAATGTTTCGAGTGCTTGCCTTTTGGACAGGAGTTTTCATGGTAATGTTCTACGTTGGAGAAATGTATAATACTGCTGTATTATTCCTAGTACAAACGGCTTTTTTCCTAACACTAAGTTATTTAAAGCTTTCAGAACGAATGTACTTATATTTGTTCGGTGCGTACTTAACAGTGTTTATGATCGGATTTACTTGGTATACAGAATTTATTATGATTCCAAGCTTCGGTTAATAAACAGAAAAACACCTCTGCTATATGCAGGGGTGTTTTTCATGTCGTACGAAATTGGTTATTCCTTATATAAATGAGCGCACCTTGTAATACTTCTACGTGAATTTTTGGTTGTAGCCTTTTATACATAGCCGCCTTTTCATTATTAAGTATATTCGTATCATGTTTTTCCCATATTTTTTCTTCTAATTTCATCTCATGATAACTTGTCATTGCCCATTCATATGATTTTGATTCTAAGTATTGATTAATTGCCTTGTCCATTTGTTTGTATCCATTTAACACAGAAATTATTGGCGCAATGGTGTAACAATAATCATTCGGTTTTTCTTGTAATGATTTTTCCGCTAGTTTTTCCATCATATGAAACTCGATAATACCGTGTATTAACTGTAGCCCAATAGAAATGATTTCCTCTGTATGTATTTTACCTTCATAACCAATTTTTACATTTAATAATAGCCATGGATATAACATCGTCTCTGTATTTGTATGAATGGCTTCATAATAAACTCCATAAACTGTATTTTTCTGTAACCATGACATTGTACGATTGTAGAGTGGAGTGTCGTACTGGAGTGTATACCCATTCGCAGTTTTGTCGTTCGTTGTAAAGCACACTTTTTGGGGAATTCCTTCTTGTTGTATTGTTTCCATATATGTCCAATAATATGGACGGTGCATGATTGCTTTATCTATTTCTTTCGTTAATTGCACCGTTATGGAATCCTTTTCTTCAGACAAAATATTACAGTTTGTCATGCGAAAAAAATTTTTATAAAATGTTTGCAGAAAAGATAGAGTGGACATCTTTTTCACGTCCTTTCCATATGTACTTTTGTTTATGAATCAACCATATATTCATTCATTGTTTGTTCTAACAGTTTATCCATTCCACCAATTGATGCTTGAAAGACATTTATTTTTTGGTAAATGACACGTAAAATATGAGCTTCAATCGTATGTTCAAGTACGAGATGAATCATCCGTACATCATTTTTTTGCCCGAAACGATGAATCCTACCAATCCGTTGTTCTAAACGCATTGGATTCCAAGGTAAATCATAGTTAATTAAAATATGGGCGAAATGTAAATTGATTCCTTCACTACATGCGTCTGTTGCTACTAGTACTTGTTTATCATTTTTAAACTGTTCCACCATCCACTGTTTATTTGATTGTGATAAATCTCCTGAAAAGGCAACACTCTGTATCCCGTGTTGCTGTAAATACCACTGAATATAATATTGGCTCGGTTTATATTGGGTAAAAATAACGACTTTTTCATTTTGTATCGTTTGAAACAGATCTATCAACACTTTTGCTTTTATATGATGGGGGAGACTTGCAATTTCAGATAATAATTGTTTTTCAGATGGTTCGTTTTTTTGTAGTGATAGATAACATGCTTCTCTAGAAGAACAGAATTGCTTTAGATAAACCCAATGAGGTGTTTTAGATTGGATCATTTGTTTTTTTAGTTGATCGTATACCGCTTGTTCTTCCTCTGTAAAGTAGATAAATTTAGTTTCTATATTTCTTTCAGGGATAAAATTTATATGGTCCTGTCGTTGATTGCGAACGAGTACACGACTTAACCTTTCTCTGAATATGGACTGATTGGATGTATATAATTGTCGAAATGAATCGATGTCTGCAAATAATGTCGGTTGTACGATTTGAATTAAATAATAAATATCATCGAGTGTATTTTTCATTGGGGTAGCAGTTAATAGTAGACAATATTTCTTGTTTATTTGTTGGACCATTTGATAATTGATCGTTTTTGGATTTACAACTTTATGCGCTTCATCAATGATGAGCAAATCAAAACAATGTTGCTCAAATATTTTTCGATTCCGTTTTACTTGTTCATATGAACAAAGAACGATGTCGTCTAAATGGGAAGCATTAATTTTTTTATAAACGGTTGGAAAAATAAAAAACTTTAACCGTAATTCTTTTTCCCATTGATAAATAAGAGAGGCTGGAACAATAATTAATATTTTTTTCGCCATTTTACGAACTAGCAATTCTTTCATAATAAAGCAAGCTTCAATTGTTTTACCTAAACCTACTTCGTCAGCTAAAATAGCTCTTCCGTTCATTGAAAAGAGTACCTTTTCACATACTTCCTTTTGATGAGGTAACATCGTAGTATTTTTAATATAATGTGTACTTTCTAATTGATTCATCGTTTTATGTGCACGTTTTTGTAACATATTATAATAGAGGGAGAATAACCCCCAATTACTATTTGTTGATTGAAGCTCATTTTCTTTATACCATTGTATCCAGTTATGATCTTTATGTACTTTTATTTCCATATAAAATATAACCTCCATTATGGTTAGGATGGTTCGGAATGTATAAAATATACAAAAAAACATATATAGGATTTTTGTCATCCTATATATGTTTTTCGTTTATTTTTTTTGGTCAATTTTTCCAGTCCATTTTTTAAAGCCACCTTGCAACATATAGATGTCTGTAAAGTGATGCTTTTTTAAAATAGCTGCGGCTCTCGTTGAACGAGTTGTGTTTTGACAATATAAATAAACAGGCTTGTCAGGGCGTAATGCATTAATACTCTGTTTAAACGTTGTTAAAGGAATATTTCTAGCACCACGAATATGCCCGTTATCAAATTCTTTCTGTTCTCGAACATCGACAAGTTGAGCCTTACGATATCCTTCTATAAATTGTTCTTGCGTTAAAACGGTTAAATATTTTCTTTGACGAAAATAATTAAACAAGGCATAAAGAATGATTAAAAGTAAAACAATTAGTAAACCCCAAAGCATGTAATAATCCTCCAATATAAAATATAGTAAATAAGGTTGCCACATATACTATATATATTATATGAATTGATACATCTTTTTACAAATAATCAGTAGATTTTTTTCTTTGAAACAGGTAGAATACTGTATTGTCGGCTTTTATGTAAAAAATTTATTTCAAACATAGAATGATCATTTTTTCAATATATAGCACTTTATAACCTTTTTAAACACAACATATTGATTTATTGTCATTTTTTGTGTACATTAGAAATAGAATAATTTACAAAAGCAACGAGAAATACGTACGTAGGGAGCGATCAATAGTGGCAACAAATTTATCAGTAAAAGAAAACATTAACATTGCGTCTTTAAACGAGGATATAAAACAATTTAAGCAAGTTGAACCCATTACAGATGATATGAAAATTATGCATGAAGGCGTTTCAAGACTAGTAATGTTAGACCGCTATGCATTTAAAGATACAGAGAAGAAAACATTAAAAAAAGGGGATTTTGTCGTTTTAACCGTAAAACCAGATCCTAAATTCCCAGCACGTGGTTATGGATTAGTAGAATCGATTGATTGGGAAGAAAATAAGGCTGAAATTAAGATAGCGGAAGAATTTATTGCCGTACTAGATGATGAACAAGAAGTTAAAACAGGTATCATTAAACGTGACCTAGATACGATTGATAAACCTTTAGAAATTTTTTATGAACAAATTGCAGCACGAAATGCGAAAGGTCTATCATTAGTTGAAACGACTGAAGAAAAAAGACAAGCATCTTATGAGATGTTTAAAGAACAATTAGAAACTTTACGTTTTGTTCCTGCGGGAAGAGTGTTATATGGGGCAGGATCAGAAACGGATGTAACTTATTTTAATTGTTATGTAATGCCTTATATTCAAGATTCAAGAGAAGGGATTTCAGATCATCGTAAGCAAGTAATGGAAATTATGTCACGCGGTGGTGGAGTTGGAACGAATGGTTCCACATTACGTCCACGTAATACGTTAGCACGTGGTGTAAATGGTAAATCTTCAGGATCTGTTTCTTGGTTAGATGATATTGCTAAATTAACACATTTAGTTGAACAAGGTGGTTCACGTCGCGGAGCCCAAATGATTATGCTCGCAGACTGGCACCCTGATATTATCGAATTTATTATTTCAAAAATGCAAAATCCACGTATTTTGCGCTATTTAATTGAAAATACGACAGATGAGCAAATTAAACAATTAGCAAATGAAAAATTAAAATTTACACCTTTAACCGAAACAGAAAAAGACTTATATCAAGGGATTGTGAACTATAAAAACATGCCTGGTTTAGGTGGATTTACAAAAGAAGCAGTAAAAGAAGCAGATGAAAAATTAAAAACTGGCGGAACATACGACGTACATCAATCAGAATTTTTAACGGGAGCGAATATTTCTGTTTGTTTAACGAAAGAATTCATGGAAGCTGTTGAAACAGATGGGGAATATGCTTTACGTTTTCCAGATGTTGAGAACTACACGCAAGAAGAAATGAAACAGTATAATGAAGAATGGCATAAAATCGGGGATGTACGTAAATGGGAAGAAAAAGGTTTTCGTATTCGGACATATCGTAAAGTAAGAGCAAAAGAATTATGGGATTTAATTAATATTTGTGCGACATACTCAGCTGAGCCAGGCATTTTCTTTATCGATAATGCAAACGATATGACAAATGCGAAAAGTTATGGTCAACAAGTTGTTGCTACGAATCCATGTGGGGAACAACCACTTGCACCTTACTCTGTATGTAATTTAGCTGCAATCAACTTAGCTGAAATGGCGAATAAAACAACGAAACAACTTGATGTAGAAAAGCTAAAAGAAACCGTCCGTGTTGGTGTGCGCATGCAAGATAATGTGATCGATGCAACTCCATATTTTTTAGAGGAAAATAAAAGACAAGCACTTGGTGAGCGACGTATCGGATTAGGTGTAATGGGATTACATGACTTATTAATTTATTGTGAAACACGCTATGGATCGAAAGAAGGTAACCAATTAGTAGATGAAATATTTAAAACGATTGCTGTCACGGCTTATCGTGAATCTGTAGAACTTGCAAAAGAAAAGGGAAGCTTCCCATTTTTAATTGGAAAAACAGAAGATGAAACAAAAAAACTTCGGGAAGCATTTATCCAAACAGGATTCATGAAGCAAATGCCTGAAGATATTCGTCAGGATATTGTAACGTATGGAATTCGTAACTCTCATTTATTAACGGTCGCTCCGACAGGGTCAACGGGAACGATGGTCGGTGTAAGTACAGGTTTAGAACCATATTTCTCCTTTTCATATTACCGAAGCGGTCGTTTAGGGAAATTCATTGAAGTAAAAGCTGATATTTTACAAGAGTATTTAGATCGTCATCCTAATGCAGATGAAAATAACTTACCAGATTGGTTTGTATCCGCAATGGAATTAAGTCCAGAGGAGCATGCAGATACACAATGTGTTATCCAAAAATGGATTGATAGCTCTATTTCAAAAACAGTTAACGCACCAAAAGGATATTCTGTGTCACAAGTTGAACAAGTTTATCAACGCTTATACAAAGGTGGCGCAAAAGGTGGAACAGTATATGTGGATGGGAGTCGTGATTCACAAGTACTAACGTTAAAAGCAGAAGAGTCTACATTTAATGAAGTGGAAGAAACTAATGAAGCATTTGATGTTGTGAAACCAAAAGTAGTTTTAATGGAAACTATTCAAGAATTAGATAAAACGACGGTCAACATAGGTTCTGAAGTTGGCGATCGTTGCCCTGTATGTCGTAAAGGACATGTTGCTGAAATCGGTGGGTGTAATACGTGTACAAGTTGTGGTGCACAACTTAAATGTGGTTTATAATCCATTCGATTTTAAATAAATAGAGACTATTTCTATAAAAATGACGGTCATGTTTATCATAAAAAGATGGCTCTACAATATATGGTGTTGGTGGAAAAAATCCACTGGCACCTTTTTTATGCATAAAAATAAAAAACAAGTAAAATTCCCTTCAGAATTAAAGTCGATGAAAACAAATCTAGGAAGGAAACCACTTGTCTTCTATCAATTATCAATACTTTTTTAGCGTCGGAAGATATTTCTTCCTATCTTCGTCATGTGATCCATGTTTCTGGACAATAGACGTAGACGCACTGAATGTGCTATTACATGCTTTACAGTAGAAACGTTGCTTTTCAAGTTTAAATCTATTGGGTACAACCCTGAAATAGGCAATGTAATCCGTGAGTTTTTCTTGTATATCAAGAAGTATTGGGGCGCTTATTATTAAAAAGTAAGAACAACGTATCTCGCACAGATTATAACTATTTAAAAATAGAATCATTTTACATTTTAAATGAAGGTCTATCATTTAGAGAAAAGAAACCTCCTTCGTGTCATAAGCCACAAAGGAGGGGAAAATAAATGTGTACACAACAAAATGAAACGTAGGAAATGTACGTAGACTCCTGCGTGAGGATAGGCATAGATAAGACAAGGGAAGGCAAAGCCTGAGCTTGGCTTAGCAGCCGCACGCGGAAAGCGGAGTACATTTCCGAAGTGACATATTTACACAAACTTATGAATAGGTCTATACATTTACATATAAAGTAACTTTAATTGGCCACCAACACCATTTGTAAAAGGGCCAAATAGATTAAGTAAGAAAAATTCGAGTTCATTCTCTATATTGCCTAGATTTTAAACCATCATATGAGTAAACGATAAAATACTTAATTGGCTAAGTCTTATCTACGGAACGTGAAGCAGATTGAAGGTGTGAGAAAATAAGACAAACAAAAGGAGTCCCAATAATATTTTACTGAAACTCCCTTTTCTACTCAACAAGCTATTGTCCTAGGCTCTATAGTGATTTATTGTGAAGCTAATGGATTGTTTCGGTTTTTAAGAAGATGTGCCTCTCTTTTTTGCAACATACGCTGATATAAGTTATTTAAAATGATCATCGAACAAACAATGGCAGCACCTGCCCATTCATAACCTGTTATTGTATGTCCTTGGATCAAACGAATAACAATAGTCGTTACCGGTGCCAAGTTAATGAATAAAATAGCATTAATTGGTTTTAACATGACAACTCCCTTATTCCAAAATAATAAAGCAAAAATACCTGGTAAAGTTATCATAAACAACATATTGTATCGAACGGTATATATTTCTTGGAGTGTTGGAACTTCTACATATCCAAAAATACTACTGAAAATGACAACAACTGTAGCTGTTAATGTTCCATATAAACAAGTTAAAGTAGAATATCTTAGAACAGACCATTTAGGGAACTGACTACCACCGAATGTATATAAAGCCCAACCTGCAGCAGCTAAAAATAAAATGATCAATGGAATGAATCGACCAGGACCGAACAAAGCTTGAAAGTTGCCATTCGTTACGACTAATAATACGCCAATAAACGCACCAAATACAGTTAAAATGGTAAAAGTGTAAGGACGTTTTTTCGTTAAAATCCAAACAATTAAAATCGATATAATTGGTGCTAAGGCTTCCATAATGGAGGCTAATAAAACACCAGCATCGCCTAATAAATTTTGACCCCAGAAAATGAATAAATTATAAATGGTAAAACCCATTGTTCCGAAAAACCAAATCATGAACCCATGACCTTCTAATTTAAACGCTTGTTTTCCCTCGATAAAATATAGGAAAATTATTAATAGAACAGTTACAGGTAAATAGCGAATGATCGTAAAATAAAATGGGTCAATGTATTGAAACGCGTGATCTGCAACAGGGAACATAGCACCCCATGACATACTCGCAACAGCACAAAGAATTGCTCCGATTAAAATACTGTTTCTCATTTTAATATCCCCAATCAAAAATAATATGTATATATTAATGGTTACTTATTATTTAACAATAGAACTACTATCATGTAAAATGATTATAAGAGATAATATGTATCTCGATTAGTGATAGGGGTGATTCAAATGAACATGAAAGATTTACAAATATTTTATACAGTTGCACATTGTGGAAGTATTAATCAAGCAGCAAAACAATTAAATTATGTCCAATCAAACGTAACATCCCGTATAAAAAAACTCGAACAATCATTGAACACAACATTATTTCATCGGCATCAAAAAGGAATAACATTAACAAATGAAGGCCATGCAATGCTGCCATATGCAAAAAAAATTCTTTCTTTAATAGAAGAAATGAAAATGATTTCATCCGATAGTGAAAATCCTACAGGAAAATTAGATATTGCATCCGTAGAAACAGTGATTAAATTGCCATATATTTTATCACGCTATTTAGAAAAATATGACCTTGTAGATTTAACATTATCAACAGGTGTAACGGCAGAATTAAAAGAAAAAGTGATGAATTATGAGTTAGACGGTGCATTCGTTACGAAAAGCGAGATTACGAATGACCCGAATTTACACCAAATGGAAGTATTCCATGAAAAATTAGTGCTTATTTCAAATGATCCAGATATGTCTATGGATGATATTTTAGAAAAACCAATTTTACGTTTTAGTGAAGGTTGTGGCTACCGGCAAAAATTAAATGAATGGTTGCATAATCAACAAATAATTCCGAAAAAAGTGATGGAATTAGGCACTTTAGAAACAACATTAGGATCCGTTATATCTGGATTAGGGGTTGCTTATGTACCATATGCGGCAGTGGAGGAATATGTAAAACAACATTTAATTCATTGCTATGAATTACCGGAAAAGTATAGCCATATTACAACGGTTTTTATTTATCGTAAAACAGACCATCATACACCGGCATTAAAGAAATTTATTGATACGATTGAAGAAGTTACAGAATTTTACGTATAAAGAAACACTTTTTCTTTAAATTGTTTATCCATATCCTTCTATATCCATACTTGTCAGTTAAACATATTTACGGTATAGTAATAATAGAAAAAATGTTGCCCTTACTAAAAACAGAAAAGAGGAAATCATTTGCCAGTACCAACTCCTAGTATGGAAGATTATATTGAACAAATTTACAATTTAATTGATACAAAAGGCTATGCACGGGTAACAGATATTGCGGAAGCATTACTCGTACATCCATCTTCTGTAACAAAAATGATTCAAAAATTAGATAAGGACAATTATGTCCACTATGAGAAATATCGAGGTTTTATTTTAACGGAAAAAGGAAATAAAATAGGAAAACGCCTCGTATTTCGACACGAACTTTTAGAAGACTTTTTAGAAATTATCGGAGTAGATGAGGATAAAATTTACGAAGATGTAGAAGGAATTGAGCATCATTTAAGTTGGAATGCAATTGACAGGATTGCGGATTTAGTTCAATTTTTTGAAGAAGACTCATCCAGAATTGCTCGATTACAACAAATTAATAAAGAGAGTAAGCAACAAGAAAACGATCTAGAACAAAAATGACCAAGCATTAATTAGAAGCTTGGTCTTTTTTGTTCTCTTTTATTGATTTTTTCCCTTCAATCACAGTTAAGTGTGGCGCATTTCTTCGACGTTTACGTTTCTTTTTTTGTTTTTCGATTTCCTGTTTATTGTACTGTCTTGGAACAAACTTTTCTGCCATACTTTTTGATTGTTTTTTTCCGAAACGTTCGTTCGATTGTTTTGCCGCTTTTCGGTATTTTTTCATTTCATCAGATGTTTCGCCAGTTCGTCTTTGTAGAAAATATGATAACACTTTAAAAAGGACATATGCTATCACAATCATGATGACGATTTGAATGAAAAACTTTCCAGGGTTTCTCACTAAGGATGCACCTAAACCGATTGCCGCTAAACCGATAAGCATAAGTATAAATATAGGGGGCTTATTGCGTTTCATTCACATATACCTCCTTTACAAAGCTAATATTACATGACTTGATTACTTTCTTCTAATACAATTGCTTCCGCTTCTTTTACGTCGTCATTTTCTAACACTCTTTTAAATGAATGTAATGCAACCTCAACTTGCTCATCATCAGGTTCTTTCGTTGTTAGTAATTGCAACCATAATCCAGGGTACCCTAATACATGTAAAACTGGAATGTTTCGAAGTTTGTTTGTTATATATAATACTTCAAATGATAACCCAATTACGACAGGGATTAAACAGATACGGTTTACAATTCTCCACCATAATGGGTCTGTTGCTACGAACATATAGACGAATATGCCGACAAATACTGTAAACAGCATGAAACTTGAACCACAACGATAATGTAATCTTGATTGACTTTGTACATTTTCAACAGTTAATGGTAGATTACTTTCATAACAATTAATTACTTTATGTTCTGCACCATGATATTGAAAAACTCGTTTTATTAGTGGTGTAAGTGAAATAATGTAAATGTAACCAAGTAATAAAATGAGTTTAAATAAACCTTCTAATAATACTTGCCCCGTTTTGGTCGGAACAAGATCGGTAAAGAAGTTTGCTACAATAGCAGGTGTTACCGTAAAGATTAGTTTACTGACGATAAAAGAAAGTACGCCAACTACTCCAATCCCTAACATCATTACGAGCTTCGAGGTTTCTTTTTCCTCTAACATTTTTTCATCATCTTTCGGGTCGACATCGTAACGATCAGAGGCGAAATCTAAATGTTTAATTCCGTTGGCACTAGCTTGAACAAGTGCAACAATCCCACGAAGCAACGGAATTCTTTTTAATTGTTTCGCTATATTTGATTCTTCCCGTTCTACCTCAAAATATTCAATACTATTGTCTTTTCTTCGTATAGCAGATACGAAACTGTTTTTACCGGCAAACATAACTCCTTCAACTAATGCTTGCCCACCGTAATTCGTTTCTCTTTTATTCAACAGTGATCACCAACCTTATCTTTATTTTACTAGAAAAAACAGAATATCACTAGTAGAGATAACTTTTTTATGATGAAAATTAAAAAAATGGATATATTAATGAATAAAAGGAGGATTTTTTCATGCAAAAAAAGTTATCTACCTATGATGTATTTCTATATTCGATATTGGTTGGATGTGTTGCGACGATTTTTTTACTATTCTTTTTACTTTTTTTCCATACGTTTCATTTTATTACGTTTCATCCATTTTTTATAACAGAAAAGGTTATTATAAAAGACCATTGGTTCATCCGATTATTATATTACAGTTGTCTTTTTATTGTATATTGTATATGTTCCGTCGTCTTATCGTTAATTTATTTTCTGTTTTGGCGAAAAAGAAAAGAATGGCAAATAGGTGTCGTTTACGGCATCGGCTTATGGGCAATTTTTTATATATTATTCCCATACTTCTTTGTCGATAAACTGTATATTATCCATTTGCCTTTGAAAATGACTGTATCGATGTTATGTTTAAGTGTTTTGTATGGCGTGTTTGTAGGGTATTCGATATCTTATTATGATCAAAGTGTTTCCGTATCAACTTCTACGTAATAGTTCACACACACTTCGTCTTTATGCTAAAATAAGAAAATATAGGAAAGGAAATGTTTCGGTTGAATCATGATAGATGCATGATTAGTTTTTTCATTTTATGATGCAACGATTTTCTTTTAACCTAAACAAGTACAGATGAATTTATAGAAAAGAAGGTGAAAAAGTGAAACTTGAACAAGTAAGAAAAAAACTAACAGAACAAGACCTGGATGCTATACTCGTTACAAGTCCTTATAATAGAAGATATATGACAAATTTCACTGGTACAGCTGGCGTAGCAATCATTACGCAAACAGAAGCATTATTTATAACTGATTTTCGTTACACAACACAAGCTACAGAAGAAGCGAAAGAATTTACAGTGATTGAACATACAGGGTTATTATTAGATGAAATTGCAACTCAATTAAGCATGCTTCGAGTTGCAAATGTTGGTTTTGAAGCAGATGATATGACTTATGATCAATATAAAACGTATGAAGCAAAAATTAACGCAAAACTAGTTCCATTGAAAGGTTTTTTTGCATCATTACGTGAGATCAAAACTCTAGATGAAATACATATTTTAGAAGAGGCTGCTAAAATTGCAGATGATGCATTTGAACATATATTAACTGTTATAGAACCAGGAATATTAGAAATCGATGTAGCAAATGAATTGGAATTTTTCATGCGTCGTAAAGGTGCGTCTTCTTCCAGTTTTGATACCATTGTTGCATCTGGTTGGCGCTCTGCATTACCTCATGGGGTTGCTTCTCAAAAAAAGATTGAAACGGGAGAACTCGTTACATTAGATTTTGGTGCTTATTATAAAGGATATTGTTCAGATATTACAAGAACAATTGCAGTTGGTGATATTAATGATCAACTAAAAGAAATATATGACGTCGTTTTAGAAGCACAAAAATTAGGAGTAGCAAACATTAAAGCTGGAATGACAGGAAAAGAAGCAGATGACACTACGCGAGATTATATTACAGAAAAAGGATATGGACAATACTTTGGTCATTCAACAGGACATGGAATTGGGTTAGAAATTCATGAAGGTCCTGGTTTATCTCAACGTTCATCCACGGTGTTACGACCGAATATGGTTGTAACCGTAGAACCGGGAATTTATATTCCAGATGTGGGTGGATGTCGAATAGAAGATGATATTGTGATTACGGAAGACGGGAATCGCGTTATCACACATTCGCCAAAAGAATTAATTATTGTGTAATAATGTATAATGGATGATAAGGAGGCTACAAAAAATGATTTCAGTAAATGATTTTAAAACAGGTTCAACTATCGAATATGAAGATAATATTTGGCAAGTGATTGAGTTCCAACATGTTAAGCCAGGAAAAGGAGCAGCTTTCGTTCGTTCTAAATTACGTAATTTACGTAATGGGAACATACAGGAGAAGACATTCCGAGCTGGTGAGAAAGTAAAACGTGCCCATATTGAGCATAATAAAATGCAATATTTATATGCATCAGGAGATGTACATGCATTCATGGATACAAATACATATGAACAAATTGAATTACAAGCATCTCAAATTGAAAATGAATTAAACTATATTATTGAAAACTCCTTTGTTGATATCATTATGTATCAAGGAGAAGTAATTGGAATTGACATTCCAAATAATGTAGATTTAACTGTGACAGAAACAGAACCTGGAATTAAAGGGGATACGGTAAGTGGTGGTTCAAAAGCTGCTAAATTAGAAACTGGTTTAGTGGTGCAAGTACCATTGTTTATTAATGAAGGGGATGTTTTAACGATTAGTACTTCAGATGGTAAATATGTGTCTCGTAAAAATTAATATTGTATGGAAAAACTAGCAAATGATCATCATTTGCTAGTTTTTTTATTTTTCCTTCATATTTATTTTAAGACGAACATATAGTGAAGAAAGAAGGGAAAAGGTGTGTTGCAGATGGAAGAGATTTTCCAATTGTTTTCACCGAATGTGAAAAAGATGTTAGAAGAAAAAGTGTACAACCAATCAAACCAACTAGAAGAAATACGCCTCCGCATTCAAAAACCGATTGAATTAAATTTTTTTCAAAACCATATATTGCTAGATTATACTTTCACAGAACAAGAGCGAATGTATTTTTTAAGGCAATTAACGAATCATTCTATTTATCGAATGGACGAACCGTTTAAACAAGGTTTTTTAACGATTAGCGGAGGGCATCGAATCGGATTTTCTGGAGAAGTATTAACAGATGAAAAAAAGATTAAAGAAGCAACTTTTTTTAATATTCGTATTGCACAAGAAATAAAAGGAATCGCCAAACCATTATTAAATAATATTAAAGAAGGAAATACATTGCAACATACCATCATTTTTGGCGCACCACAAACAGGTAAAACGACTTTACTCCGAGATCTTGCAAAACAAATAAGTGATGATGGGATGATTTCCCAAAAAGTTGCGATTGTAGACGAGCGTTCAGAATTGGCTGCATGTAAAAATGGAATCCCTCAATTAGATATCGGTGTACGCACGGATATAATGGATAATTGTTTAAAACAATTTGGGATGTTTATGATGATTCGTTCCATGTCACCACAAATATTAATTATAGATGAAATAGGAAGCATAGAAGATGTACAGGCAATTTTAGAAGCGATTCGAACTGGTGTAACGATCATCTGTACCGCGCACAGTAACAATATGGACGAATTGATGGAAAGGCCGCAGTTAAAAAGTTTATTTGAACAACAGTTGTTCAAACGTTTTGTTCATGTAACTCGAGATACAAATGGTGCTTTTTCATTTACGATGTTCCATAAAAAGAATGAAAAAATGAACTTTTATAAGGTGCATAAAAGATGAAATGGTTTGGTGCATGTATGATTTTACTATGTACTTCATGGTTCGGTCACCGCTACAGCATGTTGTATACAAAAAGAGAAAGACAATTAAAACAATTAATTTTTTCATTTCATATCATGGATGCAGAAATCGTACATAATCAACGCCCACTACAAGAGACTTTTTCTATTATAAGTGAAAAAGTTGCAGACCCGTTAAAACAGTATTATCAATCATTAGTAAATGAAATGGAAACGATTATTACAAATTTATCTGTTATTTGGGAAAAAGAAACAGATCATTTATTACAAATAAGTGCGCTTCAAAAGGATGAAATAATTGTCTTAAAGCAATTTGGCCATACATTAGGTGATTATACTCTCATGAAACAACATGAACAAATCACATTAACAATTACTTATTTGGAACAAATTTTAGAACAAGCAATGGAAGAACGTAAGAAATATAGCAAACTATATACGAAACTTGGTATATTTCTCGGTATTTTCCTTGTCATTTTACTTATGTAATGACGATATATTAAATGTACATGAAGCTAGAAAGGGGTTATGTTTATGTTGGTTGACGCTACCATATTATTTCAAATTGCTGGGATTGGGATTGTAACAGCGTTAATCCATACTGTTCTTAAGCAGATGGGCAAAGAAGACATTGCTCAATTTGTATCCCTTGTCGGTTTCATTATTGTTTTATATTTTGTTGTAAATCATTTATCACAATTATTCCAACAAATGAAATCCATTTTTTTTATGTAGGAATAAAACATGACTATTATACAAATTATCCTCATTTGTATCGTTGCAGCATTTTTATTTATCGTTGTAAAAGAAGTAAATGCATCTATTGCCTTTGTGATCGTTCTTTGTACAAGCATGTTTGTTTTGTTTATCGTCATGTTGGAAATAACGAAAATCATCCAATTGTTACAATCATTAGCACAACTAGTTCGTATTGACTCCATTTATATCCAAACCATCTTTAAAATTATTGGAATTGCTTATGTAACAGAGTTTGCGGCAAATATGATGCGTGATGCTGGATTATCATCCATTGGTTCAAACATAGAACTTGCAGGAAAAGTCTTCATTTTAATTTTAGCAATACCTATTATTCAAGCGGTCATTCAAATTATTTTACAATTTATCCCAACGGAATATCCTTTTTAAAAGGAGTGGAAAGGATCGAAATAAATGTATGAAAAACAACATCCTCCTTATTGTTATATTGATTCTAATTCATCCATCTCAAGTGGTTGCGGAAGATAGCTTAACGGAGAAAGGCATTCAAATTGAAGACGAATTATTACAGTCGATTCCACTGGAAGATATCGAATTATACTGGGAAACAATCCAAAAGGAGTACGGAGCGTATTTTACTGAATTAACGAATAAAGATATAAAAGATTTAATTATGCAAGATGGAAGTTTTTCAATTAAAAATATGGCAAAAGGATTGTTTCATTATTTGTTTCATGAAATATGGATACAATCTACACTCCTTTCACAATTATTGCTCCTTGCGATATTACATTTACTTTTACAAGCAATTCAACATGCATTTTTACATGAAACAGTAAGTAAAGTAGCCAATTTCATCGTTTATATCGTGATTTTATATATTTCACTTCAAAGTTTTCACCACGTGTTTACATATACAAAAGATACGATTTTAATGATGAATAATTTTATGATAGCACTTTTACCAATCTTACTCTCCTTACTAGCAACTTCAGGACAATTACTAACCGCTGCATTTTTTCATCCAACTATTATATTTTTAACACATATAAGTGGACTATTAATGACTAGGCTCGTCCTTCCATTTTTGTATATCGGTCTACTATTAACGATGGTGAGCCAATTTAATGAACGGTTCCAAGCAACTAAATTAGCGCATTTATTTAAACATGTAAGCATAGGAATAATTAGTGTATTTTTCACTGTTTTTCTTACCGTTTTATCCATACAAGGGGCGGTTCATACAGTTCAGGATGGTTTGCTTTTAAAAACGACAAAATTTCTATCGAGTAATATTATTCCGATAATTGGGCGGACCTTTACCGAGGCGACCGACACATTTTTATTTGCAGCACAATTGTTAAAAAACGGAGTTGGAATTGCCGGAGTTGTGATACTTGTAATGATTGCGATATTTCCTTTAATTAAGATTGTCATTATTGCATTTCTATATAAGTTAGCTGCCGCACTTATTCAACCTTTAGGAAATAAAGAAGTGAGCGCCATGTTACAAACTGTTAGTCAATATATGATGTTCTTATTTACATGTTTGCTTATCGTGTCCTTTATGTTTTTTATTTCGGTCGTCATTATGATTGTTTTGAGCAATATTCCGCTATTTTTGAGGTAGGGATCATCATGCAGTATATCGTTGATTGGGTTACTCAAATAATAATTTTTATTTTTATTGGAACTATTATTCAAATATTATTACCAGAAAATCAATTTAGAAAATATGTAGAAATCGTGCTTGGGCTCTTTTTATTACTTATCTTTTTACAACCGATTGTTAGTTTAATGAATATATCCCTTGATGTATCTTGGCAAAAAATGGAACAGATACTAATACCGGAAAATGTAGAAGAAAATATTGGTTGGAATGGTTTAGAATCAGAAAGAGATGCATATATATGGAATGAGTCAAAAGAAATTTTAATCGATGAAGCAAATCGACAATTAACTGGACAAGTAATACATGATATAGAATTTATCATGGAAGAATCGAGTTTGCAGGAAATAGTTGTTTATATGGATGAAGAATCAGAGCAATTTATTCACGTTGATAAAATCATTGTAAATGACGATACATCCTATTCAACCCAAACGGATAAAGACGAAAAACTAGTGAAAAAATTACAACAAATATGGGAAGTAAATGATGTGCCAATTAAAGTAAAGTGGGGGAGGCGATTATAATAAAATGGATCAAATATGTTGTAAGTTGGATAGAAAAGGATAAAAAAAATAAATATATTTTACTTATTGGCTTAATAGGGATGCTCGTATTATTTATTGGAAATAACAACAAAAAAATAGAGGAACCGAATGATGTATACATACAAGAACAAGACGCACAAAAAGAGACGGAAACCATACATGTAGAAGACGAACATATTCGTGTATTAGAGGAACAATATGAACAATCACTGCAACATATTTTGAATAAAATGAATGGAATACAAGATGCAGAAGTAATGATCAACATTGATTCAACTAATGTGCAAATATATGAAAAAGATCATTTGACACAAAAACAACAGACAGAAGAACAAGATACAAATGGTGGGACTCGTCAAGTGGAGGACGAGTCTAAAGAAACAAAAATTGTCTTTGTAAGGGAGGGAGAAAAAGAAGTACCATTATTAACTCAATTAAAAAAGCCAGAAGTAAGAGGCGTATTAATTATTGCAAATGGAGTCCAATCTGCTAATAAACAAAAAGAAGTAATTGATGCCGTTGCAAAAGTGTTAGATATACCAACATATAAAATTTCTGTACAACAAAAATGAAAGGGGTAAGTAAATGAAACGACAAACAGTTTGGTTATTGACGATGTTAAGTTTAATGATTGTTTTAAGTGTATATTATATTGTATCTGATAAAGAAAACATGACGTTTCAAGAAGTAAATGATGACTTTTTGGAAGAGGAAATAACGATTGAAGATATTGAAGAGGTCAGTGTGAATGAATTATATACGACGATTCGTATGGAGTTAGAAGATGAACGAAATTTAAAAAAGGAGCGTTTAAAAGAAATCATCGCTTCAAATGATGCAACAACAAACGAAATAAATGAAGCATTGAATGAGATGTCTACATTGGAGTCATTATCAACGAAGGAACAAATATTACAAGAAATGATCAAAACGAATTATGAAAATTTTAAAGATGTGCTCGTTCGAACAGATGATGACAAAGTCCATGTACACATATTATCTGATTCATTAGAAAAGCAAGAGGCAGTACAAGTGATGCAAATGGTAAAAGATGAATTTACCGAAAAAGAAATCGATGTAAAACACGAACTGATCACGAAATAATGCTGTACATACAAAGTGGATATTAACTTTATTTTTTCTGTAGCGATGTTTATATAATATATTTGAAACGAAATAATGGGTGCATTGAATATTTTCATGCTATCTATTGTTTCGTTTTTTGTGTAAGGGTTGAAAAAGAGCATACTATGTTTATTTTTTCAAAACAACCTTTCTATGGTAAAATTATGTTTACATTTAATTTTAAATCGTCCATTTATGACCGAATAACGGTGGATGTAAACAATATAATTAAAATTAAGTGTATTTTGAATATTTGTGTTAAAATGAATATCGAATGAGTTAATTATTTGAAAAAGGGGAGTTATACATATGTTTAAGGTACAAGAATTAAGAGAATTAATTAGATTAATCGACCAATCGTCTATTAGTGAATTCACGTATGAGAACGATGGATCTACGATGACAATTAAAAAAGAAACTAAACAACCGATCGTAAATCAAGTAGAAGAGGTAGTACAACAAGCGGCACCAGTACAAACTCAAGCTGTTGTAGAAGAGAAGAAGGAAGAAGTTGTTTTAAAAGAAATTCCTAAACAACAGGCAGTTCCTGCACAAACAGAAGAAGATGACTCTATTATTGAAATCGTTTCCCCAATGGTTGGAACGTTTTACCGTAAGCCATCACCAGAAAGCGATGCATATGTTGAAGTTGGATCAACAATTAATGAAGAAACAATCGTTTGTATTGTAGAAGCAATGAAGTTATTCAACGAAATTGAAGCAGAAACAACTGGTGAAATCGTAGAAATTTTAGTTGGTGATGGAGAATTAGTTGAATATGGACAACCATTATTTAAGGTGAAAACTAAGTAAAAGTAAGGGGACGATATAACGTGATTAAAAAATTATTAATCGCAAATAGAGGAGAAATTGCTGTAAGAATTATTCGTGCATGTAAAGAATTAGGTATTCAAACCGTAGCAATTTACTCTGAGGCAGATAAAGAAGCATTACATGTACAAATCGCAGATGAAGCTTATTGTATCGGACCTGCGCCTGGACCAGAAAGTTATTTAAATATGACGAATATTTTAACGGTAGCAAAATCAACTGGTGTAGATGCCATTCATCCTGGGTATGGATTTTTAGCAGAAAACGTAGATTTTGCAGAATTATGCCAAGAATGTAATGTGAAATTCGTCGGTCCGACACCTGAAGCGATTCAAAAAATGGGAATTAAAGATGTAGCTCGACAAACGATGAAAGAAGCAGGAGTACCAATCGTTCCTGGTTCGGATGGAATTTTAGCGAATGAAGACGAAGCAGTAAAAATAGCGAATGAAATTGGTTACCCAGTCATTATTAAAGCGACAGCAGGTGGGGGCGGTAAAGGTATTCGTATCGCCAAAAACGAAGAAGAGTTAATTAACGGTTTCCGTATCACACAAAAAGAAGCAGAAACATCATTTGGTAACCCTGGTGTGTATTTAGAAAAATGTATTGAAGATTTTCGCCATGTTGAAATTCAAGTAATGGCAGATGAACACGGTAACGTCATTCATTTAGGGGAGAGAGATTGCTCTATCCAACGCCGTTTACAAAAATTAGTCGAAGAAACACCATCACCAGCAATTACACCTGAGCTTAGAAAAGAAATGGGAGAAGCATCTGTCCGTGCTGCTAAAGCTGTAAATTATGTTGGTGCTGGAACGATCGAATACATTTTCAACCGTGAAAATAATGAATTTTATTTCATGGAAATGAATACTCGTATTCAAGTAGAGCACCCCGTAACAGAAATGGTTACTGGTGTTGATTTAATTAAAGAAATGATCCGTGTTGCAAACGGGGAAGAATTGGCCTATAAACAAGAAGATATCGAATTAAACGGTTGGTCAATTGAATGCCGAATTAATGCGGAAGATCCATTTAATAACTTTATGCCTCAACCTGGTAAAGTAGACATGTATTTAGCGCCAGGAGGTTTAGGAGTACGTGTTGATTCAGCAGTTTATCCTGAATACTTCATTCCACCTTTTTACGATTCCATGGTAGCCAAGTTGATTACACATGGTAGAACGAGAGAAGAAGCAATTCAGCGGATGAAACGTGCATTAGATGAATTTGTAGTAGAAGGAGTTAAAACGACTATACCGTTCCATTCAAGAATTATGGAACATGATGTATTCGTTCAAGGGGATTTTAACACAAACTTCTTAACAGATTATCCGATCACACCAAAAGATGAGTAATACGATGAAGGTTGGAATGAAATTATTCCAACCTTTTTCTTTGTTCCTATTAGTAACTTTTAATCTGTCATGGTATGATAAAATCATGATAAAGATTAACAATGATAAGTAGAAGGGAACAAAATTCATGGAGCGAAGAGCTGCTAGAGAAGAAGCATTTAAACTTTTATTTTCTGTAGACTTAAATGAAGAGGGAGTCACGGAAGAATATATAGAGGATACATTCGTTAAAACAATCGTACATGGAGTTATTTCGTATAAAGAAGGTATCGATCATCAACTTGAAGAACATTTAACGAATTGGACCATTGACCGGATTGCATTAGTAGAAAAAACCATTTTACGTATTGCTATCTATGAAATTGAGCATATAGAGGATGTACCAACAGCTGTTTCGATTAATGAAGCAGTGGAATTAGCACATAAATATGGTGATGAAAAATCAGGTAAATTTATTAATGGAGTTTTAGCAAAATTAATTAAGTAGTTAGGGAGGCATTTTTATGACAGCGGAAGTAATAAACGGACTAGAATTAGCGAGTAATTTACGTGAAGAAATGAAACAAGAGGTTGCAGCATTAAATAACAAGAAGATTTTCCCAAAATTAACCGTCATTTTAATAGGAGATGACCCTGCATCACAATCTTATGTAAAAGGAAAACATAAAGCATGTAACGAGGCTGGGATTATTTCAGAAATTATCCGCAAAGATGCATCCATTTCAGAAGCGGAATTATTAACAGAAATTGACCGTCTAAATAACGATAAAACGGTACATGGGATTTTAGTACAATTACCAATTCCAAAACATATTGATGAACAAAAAATAATTGAAGCGATTGATCCCAAAAAAGATGTAGATGGATTTCATCCAATTAATGTCGGGAAAATGATGACTGGTCAAGAAACATTTTTACCTTGTACACCACATGGAATTATACAAATGATTCAATCAAAACAAATTGAAACAGAAGGAAAACATGCGGTTGTAATCGGAAGAAGTAATATTGTCGGTAAACCTGTTGGACAATTATTACTAAATGAAAATGCGACAGTGACGTACTGCCATTCACGAACAAAAAATATGAAAGACATTACAAAACAAGCTGACATTTTAATTGTCGCGGTTGGAAAAGAACATGTAATTGATGCAAGTTATGTCAAAGAAGGTGCCGTCGTGATAGATGTCGGAGTGAACCGTACAAAAGAAGGTACTTTAACAGGAGATGTGGACTTTGAAGATGTAAAACAAGTTGCGTCATACATAACTCCAGTACCAAAGGGTGTTGGGCCAATGACCATTACGATGTTATTAAGAAATACGATTGAAGCAGCGAAAAGGATCGAACAATAGTGCAAAAACGCTATGTAACCATCACTGCTTTAACAAAATATTTAAAGAAAAAGATGGATATTGACCCTCATTTACAGGAACTTTATATAAAAGGGGAAATATCGAATTTTAATTTACATCGAAATGGGCATATGTATTTAACTTTAAAAGATGATGGCGCGAGAATTCCTGCTGTTATGTTTTACGGTGATAATCGTCATGTGAAATTTCGTCCAGAAAATGGAATGCACGTACTGATAAAAGGGCAAGTAACGGTTTACGAACAATATGGACAATATCAACTATACATAAAAGACATGGAACCTGATGGAATTGGAGCACTTTATTTAGCGTATGAGCAATTAAAGAGTGACTTACAAAAACGTGGGTTATTTGATATGCACCATAAAAAAAGTATTCCTCAATACCCAACTTCCATCGGCCTTGTCACTTCGCCGACAAGTGCCGCTGTACGTGATATGATCACGACTATTAAAAGAAGGTACCCCATTGTGCAAATAACCGTTATTCCTGCAATTGTACAAGGAAATGAAGCGAAAGAATCGATTGCACAAGCGATTGAATTAGCGAACCGAGTTCATACGTTTGATACGCTAATTGTTGGTCGTGGTGGTGGCTCATTAGAAGATTTATGGGCTTTTAATGAATTGCGAGTGATTGAAGCAGTATTTGCATCAAACATTCCTATTATTAGTGCAATAGGACATGAAACAGATACGACATTAACAGATTTTGTATCAGATTTACGTGCACCGACACCAACTGGTGCAGCGGAATTAGCAGTACCTTCCATCATCGATGTAGAAGAAAATCTACTACATATGTCCGTTCGTTTAAAGCAATTACTACAACTAAATATTGCCCGTCGGAAAGAATTATTACAAAAGATAGAACAATCACCGTCATTTCAAATGCCAAAACAAATTATCTATGAAAAACAACAATTTGTCGATACATTGGATGATCGTTTACAACAGCAAATAGAGGAAAAATTATATCGAACACAACATTGTGTACAACAAATAGAGACAAAATTATCCTTTTATCATCCTGACCGTAAGTTAAAACAACTACATGAAAAAGTACAATTATTAAGTAGCCAATTGGAGGATAAAACAGCACAACATATCCGTCAGTCTACACAACAATTTGTACACATAATAGATAAATTATCACTCGTCAATCCCCTACATATTTTAAAGAGGGGATTTGCATTACCTTATGATGAAGAGAATCGAGTCGTTAAGTCGATAAACCATGTAGAAACTAAAGATTCTATTAGACTTAAATTGCATGACGGTGACTTATACTGTCAAGTACAGGAAATACGGAGGGACCCAAAAAATGAGTGAACAATTGAATGAACTTTCGTTTGAGGAAGCATTAAAAAAATTAGAGGAGATTGTTACATCTTTAGAAAATGATGATATCCCATTAGAAAAATCGATGGCTTTATATGAAGAAGGTATGAAGTTATCCAAACAATGTAATCGTATGTTAAAAAACGCAGAAGAAAAAATGACAGAATTAATGCAGGCTGATGGAACGACAGAACCTTATGATGAAGTATTGGAGGATTAATATAATTGAATAATTCTATAAAAAATTATATACAACATGGGAAAGAATTAATTGAACAGAAGCTATCATCCTTATATACGGATGCGAATATTCCAAAAAACTTAAAGGCTTCCATGGAATATTCATTGCTTGCAGGTGGTAAAAGATTACGACCGATATTGCTACTTGCAAGTTATCAATCGTTTCATAAAACAGATGAAGCGAAAACATTACGTACTGCAGCAGCATTAGAAATGATTCACACATATTCACTCATTCATGATGATTTACCTGCGATGGATGATGATAATTATCGTCGTGGTGCTTTAACGAACCATAAAAAATTCGATGAAGCTACAGCCATTTTGGCTGGAGATGCATTATTAACAAACAGTTTTGAATTAATTGCAAAAGACGAGTTATTAACGGCAGAAGAAAAAGTCTTTTTAATTACTGAATTATCCCATGCAAGTGGACCTGAAGGAATGGTCGCGGGGCAGGTTTTAGATATGGAAGGAGAAATGAGTCCTCTGTCATTAGAAGAGCTTGAAAAAGTACACGAACATAAGACAGGGAAGTTAATTTCTTTTGCGATTATTGCTGGAGCGTATTTAGGTAATGCGACAGAGACACAATTAACACATCTGAAAAAATTCGCTTACTATTTAGGGATTATTTTTCAAGTACAGGACGATATTTTAGATGTGATTGGTGATCAAGAAAAATTAGGAAAACCTATCGGTAGTGATGAAGAGAATAAAAAGAGTACATATCCAAATTTACTTGGATTAGAAGGTGCAAAAAATCATTTAACTGCATATACAGAAAAGGCTTTACACGCATTACAAGAGGCAAATATAGAACAATCCTATTTAGAACAACTTCTATATTATTTTGGTGAACGTGACCATTAATAAAAACTGTTTCGTTCATGGAATTCTAGCTTTTTTCATGATATAATGTTTCTAATAATGGAATGGTGCAGTATCCTAGTCAGTCCCCCTGTTTTGAAGGCGGGCCTAAAAATCCGCCAAAGGGCATATCGATGAAGTTCCTTGTGTAGGCTTGAGGCGCCCAGCCTTGGGTCGATGCTGGGAGTTAAGGTTTATGGGCGATCCACAAAGGCATGTGGGCGTTGACCCATTTACCGCGGAGGCCCATCTCTGTCACGGTCTACCGATTCGGAGACATGATGGAATGGGGTATGAACCTGTCGAAAGATTAAGTTCTTTCATAAAAAGACAGAGTAGCCTGCCTTGAGTGATTGCCGAGAGGATTAAAGTTTTTAAAATAATAAGTAGGTGGCCACTACTTCATTATTTTGTAGCGCTTTATGAAATCGGAGTTGCAAAAGAGGCTAGAAACAGGTTAAAGACTGTTAGAGGAAAGCTCCTAGGCTGTTCATGTTGACATTTATAAGGGATTATAGTGCGGACTAAGTGGTAATCCAGTCTAACTTCTGGCAACAAGTTAAGATAGATTTAAAAGGGAACTGCCTTAGTGGCGACACTAGGTATCTATCTGGGAAAACCTACTGGACCTAAGCCGCAGTCTTAACTTTATAAATGACCATTCCTTCTATAATACGATGACTCAAATAAGGTATGATATACATATGAACGATAAAATAAAAAGATCGATAAAATTTAGTTTAACGATAGCCGTTATCACGTTCGTGTTAGCGGCTATTTTTTCAAGTTTTTCTTCTACTATCTTACCGAAAGTCTCTTGGATGATTGGTATGATACTTGTTTTATTTTTTGTCCTAATTGGCATCTTTTTTGATATGTTAGGTATTGCAGCAGCTGCAGCAGATCAAAGGCCACTACATGCGATGGCGGCAGAAAAAGTTACAGGTGCAAGAGAAGCTGTTTTAATTTATAAAAATGCGGATAAATTCGCCAGTTTTTGTAATGATGTGATTGGGGATATATCTGGTATTATAAGTGGTAGTGCACTAGCAGTTGTTATTATTGAAATAGGTAATTTAATGAATGAGAGTCCCGAATCCCCGATGCAATTAGCATTATCCATTGTATTAACGAGCCTGATTGCTGCATTAACAGTTGGCGGTAAAGCATTAGGAAAATATTTTGCGATGAATGCATCGACAAATATTTTGTTAATGACTGGAAAAGCAATTTATTTTATTCAAGAGAAAATGAAAATAAATATCTTTTCATCGAAAAATAATCAAGATAAAATTAAGAAAAAAGGAAGAAAAAAATGAGTAAAGAACGACTAGATGTACTATTAGTTAAACGAAATTTAATCGACACACGTGAAAAAGCGAAACGACTAATTATGGCCGGACAAGTGTTTTCTGAAAATGAACGCTTAGATAAACCAGGAGTAAAAGTCGATGAAAGTATTCCACTTACTGTTAAAGGACAGTTACCATACGTTAGTCGTGGTGGATTTAAATTAGAGAAAGCATTACAAATATTTGATGTATCTGTTGAAAATAAAATCATGGTAGATATCGGCTCTTCCACTGGCGGTTTTACAGATTGCGCTTTACAAAATGGAGCAAGTTTAGTGTATGCTATAGATGTAGGATATAATCAATTAGATTGGAAATTACGTTCAGATGATCGTGTCATCGTTCGTGAAAGAACAAACTTTCGTCATGTAAAACAATCATTTTTTGATCAAGGTTTACCGAATTTTGCAACGATTGATGTATCATTTATTTCATTGAAAATTATTTTGCCAGTATTAAAAACGATTGCGCAAAATGGGACAGATGTCATCGCATTAATTAAACCACAGTTCGAAGCAGCTCGAGAACAAGTTGGAAAAAAAGGGGTCATCAAAGATAAAAAAATACATGTAGAAGTGTTAGAAAAGATTATTTCATTCGTTGAGAACGAAGGGATAATGTGTAAAGATTTATCATTCTCACCGATTACAGGTGGTGAAGGAAATATTGAGTTTTTAGCACATTTATATATCGATGAAGTGGTTGATTCTTCTACGTCCATAATGGATAAGATCCCAGACATTGTCAATGAAGCACATGATACACTTAAATAATATCGAGCAGGAGAGAAGGAAATGAGTAAATCAAAGCGACATTTTAAAATTAGGGAAATAATTTCCGAAAACGAAATTGAAACACAAGATGAACTTGTAGAACGTTTAAAAAATTTAGGATTTAATGTAACACAAGCGACTGTATCACGTGATATAAAGGAATTACATCTTGTCAAGGTACCATCAAAAGCAGGTATATATAAGTACAGCTTACCAACAGAACAACGTTTTAACCCACTAGAGAAATTAGAACGATTAATTATGGAAGCATTCGTTAGTATTGACCATGCGAAGAACTTTATCGTATTAAAAACACTTCCTGGAAACGGAAATGCTATTGGAGTATTAATCGATGATATTGAATGGGAAGAAGTTCTCGGTACAATTTGTGGGGATGATACGTGCCTGATTATTTGTCGAGAAGAAGAACATGCGGTAGAAGTAAAAGAACGTATCGTGCAAATGTTATAAAGTAACAAATTGCGAGGTGATGACCGTTGTTAACTGAACTATCGATACGAAATTTCGCTATTATTGATGATATTTCGATCACATTTCACGAAGGATTAACGGTACTAACTGGAGAAACAGGTGCTGGAAAGTCGATTATTATTGATGCAGTAGAATTATTAGCAGGTGCTCGTGCATCTGTTCATTATGTCCGTCATGGAGAAAAAAAGGCAGAAATTAGCGGTTTATTTTCATTAAAAGATGGGGATGACCATCTAAAGGATATGGCAAATTTTTATGACATTGATATCCACGACCAAATGCTAGTACTTGAGCGAACCATTACAAAACAAGGAAAAAGTATTTGTAAAATAAACAATAAAATCGTAACTTTATCTGTTTTAAAAGAGATTGGTCAAAAAGTAGTGAATATCCACAGTCAGCATGATACTATTCAGTTAATGGATGAAGAAACACATATACAATTATTAGATGCTTACGATGAAAAACAAATTGATCCATTAATAAAAATGTATGATGCACTGTATACGAAATTAAATACATTGAAAAAAAAGCATCTACAATTACAAACGAATGAACAGGATATGGTACATCGTTTAGATTTCATTCAATTTCAATTACACGAAATAGAAGAAGCGAATTTGCAAATTGGGGAAGATGAAGCATTAACAGAAGAAAGAAATAAATTACATCATCATGAGAAGTTATATCGGACAGTTGATGAGGCATATAGTTTGTTAGCTGGCGAAAAACACGCACTTGAATTACTTGATATTGCTCAAAATAATTTGCAACAAGTAAAGGAATTAGATGAGAATTTAGAACATCATGCAGATGATTTGTCATCTTTATTTTATCAACTAGAGGAAATTAGCTTTTCATTGCGTCAATATATTGATACTTTATATTATGATGAGAACGAACTAAACGACATAGAAAGCAGACTAAATGAAATAAATCATTTAAAGAAAAAATATGGTTTAAACATAGATGAAATTTTTAAGTATAAAGTAAAAATTGAACAGGAAATCGATGAAATTGAACATAAAGAAGATCATCTACTTCAATTAGAGAAAGAAATAACGGCTATAGAAAACGAAGCATTCATTATTGCGGAACAATTGCATAACGCAAGGAAAAAAGCAGCTTTGTCATTGGAAAAAGAAATTGAAGTGGAATTAAAAGATCTCTATTTAGAAAATGCGACTTTTTCTGTGCATTTCGAAAAAAATGACACCAATACATTGTATGCAAACGGAATAGATCAAATTTCTTTTATGGTTAGTACGAATATTGGAGAGCCGTTAAATGATTTGGCGAAAGTTGCCTCTGGCGGAGAACTATCACGAATTATGCTTGCATTAAAAAATATTTTTTCTAAACATGATCAAATCCAAACCGTAATTTTTGATGAAATTGATACAGGTGTTAGTGGACGCGTTGCACAGTCCATTGCCGAAAAAATGTATGAAATTACAAAAAATGCACAAGTTTTATGTATTACACATTTACCTCAAGTTGCTGCCATGTCAGATAACCATTTACTTATCGAAAAACATGAAGTAAATGAACGTACAGCAACAAAAATAACGGATTTATCCAATAATGAAAAAATAAATGAAATTGGTAAAATGTTTACTGGAACCGAATTAACGGAAACAGCAATTGAACATGCTCAACAATTATTGCATTTAACAAATAAATTTAAACGAACGGTATCTTAAAAACTGGATGGTAATGGCACCATTCAGTTTTTAAGATGGGATTACTTCACACTTGCTACCCTCCTCACATTGCCTCATTTTTTATTCATCCAAAATTACACAAATTTGCTTAAGTTTTGCTCGTTTAAAATAGAGCCATTTTGGTCACATTAAACATATCGAAACAAAAACGAATGAGGAGCTGACCAAAATTGCATGTACAGAAAAAAATCATTCGTCTTTTTTATTTTTTTACTCTTTTACTCTTTCTATACACACCGTTTTCTTCCATAACATCTATTTTTACCGATATTCCAAACACTGTTGAAACAAACCTCCAATACTTCAGTGACAAATCTTATGAAACAGAAGTTACGACCACTACATCTACAGATGAAACAGAAATGACATTTTACGCGAATCAAGTGCCATTGAAGAAAATCCAAGCTACAAATGAAACACGAAAAAAAGTAGTACCAGGTGGTGAATCGATCGGAATACAATTACAATCAACAGGTGTGGTCGTCGTTGGCCATCATGCATTAGATGGAAAAGATGTAACATCACCAGCAAAACAGGCAAACATAAGAGTAGGTGATATTATTTTATCCATGAATGATGAAAAAATTAAAGACATTAACGAAATTCCTACGATTGTTAAAAAGTATGCAGAAAAAAATGAAGATATTGCCATTACATTAAAAAGGAATGGAAAAGAAATTTCTACCAACGTTAAACCTGTAAAAAATAAAAAAGAAAATAAATATCAGATTGGGCTCTATATGAAAAATGCTTCTTCTGGTATTGGCACCATTACTTTTTATGATCCGACAACCAAAAAATATGGAGCATTAGGACATACAGTAAATGATGCTGCAACAAATAAACCTGTAAATATTCATGACGGAAAAATTGTTTTATCAAAAGTAACGAGCATTAAAAAAGGAAATAAAGGAATTCCTGGTGAGAAAAAGGCAACATTTTCAATGAAACAAAATAAATTAGGAAATGTTGTAAAAAATAGCCCTTTTGGTATTTATGGTACTTTAAACGACAATTTATTAAAAAGTGAAGAACCATTAGATATTGCCTTTGCACATGAAATCGAAAAAGGTCCTGCTGAAATATGGACGGTTATTGAAAAAGATAAAATCGAAAAATTTGATGTGGAAATTTTACACGCATCCAAACAACCGTTCAAAGCGACGAAAGGAATTGTATTAAAAGTAACCGATAAACGCTTATTAGATAAAACTGGCGGGATTGTCCAAGGAATGAGTGGAAGTCCAATCATTCAAAATGACAAAATAATCGGTGCGGTGACACATGTTTTCGTCAATGATCCAACATCAGGTTATGGTGTGCATATCGAGTGGATGTTAGAGGAAGCGGAATTAACATTAAAAAAGAAGAATGATGCGGCATAAACTTTCTGTCTCCAGGCAGAAAGTTTTTTCTTCTTTGTGAAGGAATAAATGTAATCTTGTCGAATAATACATATAGAAAGCAATTTTATAAGGGGTGTGGATGATTGGGGAAAATTAAGATTTCTGTTGCCGATGACAATCGAGAGCTAGTCAATATTTTACACACGTATATTTCTGAACAAGATGACATGGAAGTAGTTAGTATTGCACATGATGGAGTAGAATGTGTCGAAAAATTAATGAGTGTAAAGCCAGATGTTGTATTACTTGATATTATTATGCCACATAAAGACGGACTGGCTGTATTAGAGTGGATGAATGAATCGATGGAAGAAAAACCTAAAGTGATTATGCTAACGGCATTTGGACAAGAAGAAGTAATGCGACAAGCATTAAATTATGGTGTTTCTTATTTTATGTTAAAACCATTTGATTTCGAACATTTAATGACCAAAATTCGTGAAGTGATGGATCGTGAAAGTACTTATGCAACACAATCACTTGTTTCAAATGAAAAGACAAAAAATGTATCGAAAGAAAATATTGAGACGACCATTACGAATATCATGCACGAAATCGGTGTACCAGCACATATTAAAGGATATTTATATATACGTGAAGCAATTCAAATGGTGTACGAAGATGTTGAATTACTCGGGGCAATTACAAAAATTTTATACCCAGATATTGCAAAAAAATACAATACGACTCCATCCAGGGTGGAACGGGCGATACGACATGCAATTGAAGTGGCATGGGATAGAGGGAATATCGACTCTATTACGGAAATGTTTGGTTATACAGTGAATATTGCCAAAGCGAAACCGACAAACTCTGAATTTATCGCCATGCTCGCTGACAGATTAAGATTAAATGCAAAAGTGAGTTAATTGTTTACCTCTTCCGAAATGATTATTTTAATATGTATTATTTAGTTGTAAAAATTTTATCAGGTAATTTATATATGTCATCATTGTTTCTTTATCATGCATAAAAAGTTTGGAATAGGATGGGAAGTAAATAAAAACACGAATAATGAGACGGAAAATGAAAGCTAATGTACATAATTTATGGTCACAGAGTAAATCATAATTTACAAAGTCAATAGGGGGGCGTATCATGTGATCCCTATTGACAAAGTTTTACCCATGTATATGACTTAGTACATTGATATCGCATTTATCCAAAATCAATTATTCGTGTTTTATTTATTTTTACTATATGTTTCAAACTTTTTTAATAACTTTATATACTATTCGAAGTAAGCTCTATATAATGCTTTAATTGCTCGATGTAAATCATTTGCTTTAATACCGAACATCATAGAAACCTCAGATGAACCTTGGTTGATCATTTCTAAGTTTACATTCGCTTCGCCTAAAGCAGTTGTTGCTGTTTGTGCCATACCAATTGCTTCGTTCATTCCTTCACCAACGACCATAATTAAAGCTAAATCACGATGAAATGCAACAAAATCAGCATGTAATTCATCATAAATACGTTTGACAATTTTTTGTTCCTTTTCCTCTGTTAATTGACTGTCTCGAATAATAATGGACATGTCATCAATTCCAGAAGGGGAGTGTTCAAATGATACTTGTTCATTTTCGAGAATTTGAAATAATTTTCGTCCAAACCCGATTTCACGGTTCATTAAAAATTTACTTACATATAAACTGGAGAATCCCGTGTCACTTGCAATTCCGACGACACATCTATCATCTACTTCACGGTCTGCAACAATCATTGTTCCTGGAGCAGATGGATTATTCGTATTTTTAATACAAACAGGGATACGTGCATTAAATGCAGGTATTAAAGCTTCATCATGGAATACGGAAAATCCAGCATAGGATAGTTCGCGCATTTCACGATATGTAAGCTGTTTAATTTCATGTGGATTTTCAACAATGGATGGATTCACCGCATAAACTGAGTCAACATCTGTAAAGTTTTCGTATAATGTTGCTTCCACGCCTGCTGAAATAATTGCCCCAGTTATATCAGACCCTCCTCGTGAGAATGTTGCCAATTGTCCGTCTTTTGTGAAACCAAAAAATCCTGGGATAACTGAAACACCATCTTTTTCACGTAAAGTATAAATTTTTTCATAACTATCTTCCAGCAATTGAGCACCATGTGGATCATTTTTGACGATAATCCCGGCATCTTTAGGGTTTACGTAATGTGCATTTACACCTAATGTTTGTAAATAGGCACTTAAAATTTTTGCCGAGCTATCTTCACCTAATGCTTTAATTTGATTCATTAAATCTTCATAAGATAAAGAAGCATCTAATGTCGCATCAATTTTCGCTTTAATTTCTTCCACTAATGCATCATCCACATTTAATTCATTGATTATTTTTGTAAATCGATCAATAATCGTAATGTAATAAGATTTATACTTATCTTTATTGTAAAATGCATTTCCTAAATTAATTAATAAATCTGTTATTTTATAATCTTTATCATGTCTTTTTCCAGGTGCAGAAACAACAATAAACTTACGTTCTTCATCCTCCATTACAATATTTGCTACTTTTTTAAATTGTGTTGCATTTGCTAATGAACTACCACCGAATTTTGCTACTTTCATGTTTATTTGGTCTCCTTCTTCCTTATTTCTCTGTATATTCTTTTTCTTTGACTAAATTTCGTTTTTTATCACGATGATAAATAAATCCTCCAATAAAAGCTAAACCGAATAAAAATAAAATTAATCCAACAACAAACTGAATACCTTCATTTATTAATAACGCATATACTTCATTAAAAACTGCATCACGCATCAGTTTAATTCCAAATGCTCCAAGAATGCCAGGAATAAACAAAATTGCTGCAGCGATAAATCTTATCATTTTCTTCCCCTTTTTCTAGATAGAATACTATTATTATATCAAACCTTCTCTGTTTATTAAAATGTAAAGGAATAGTTCTTGTTATTATACGTAAGTTCTATTATGATTAAAGTAGGTTCTTGCAATTTATTTCAAGGTGGTGACTATGATGCATGAAATTTTAATCAATGGTACAAATAAATTGGGTCAAGATTTTGCAAGTTTTATTGATAAATTACCGAATATGCATGGCGTCGTCTTGGATGAGAAAACATTTGATCATTATGTTACAAATGAATTATTCGTCCACTTTGATTATATTTTAGATGCAGTCGGAAACCCGGAAACATTGTCGATATTGCGACAACTTAAAAGAGAAGATGCGATGCTTATACAAAAGGATACATTAATGGCATTTCGTCCAATCTTAAATGAAAAAAAGTTGCATATGATGCATATAGAACTTCTATTAAACCATATACAAGACGGGATTATTTTCATTAATATTGATAGTAATATTCAAATGATGAATAAAGCGGCAAAAGAAATGATTGGGTGGAAGGACGACCCGATTGGTACTCATATCTTAGATGTGATTCCAAATAGTAAATTACCTGAAGTGTTACATAGACAAGAAATTGAATTACATAAAAAATTAACGTTACAAAATAATAGGGAAATTATTACAACACGAATGCCGCTTCGAAATAGCTCGAATCAATTAGTTGGGGCATTTGCGATATTTAAAGATGCAAAACAATTGAAAGAAATTGCAGAGGAAAATACGGACTTAAAAGAAATTAAATCGATGTTAGAAGCAATTATTTATTCTTCAGACGAAGCGATTAGTGTCGTAGATGAAAATGGAATTGGATTAATGATCAATCCTGCATATACAAAAATAACAGGATTAACGGAAAAAGACGTCATTGGACAACCAGCTACTGTTGATATTTCTGAAGGGGAAAGTGTTCATATGAAAGTTTTGCAAACTCGTCGGCCTATTCGAGGTGCTAAACTATTTGTTGGTCCGAATAAAAAAGAAGTTGTCGTCAATGTTGCGCCGATCATCGTTCAAGGAAAATTAAAAGGGAGTGTCGCTGTTATTCATGATATGTCTGTCATACATGAATTAACAAATGAACTAAATCGCGTCAAACAAATTATACGTAGCTTAGAAGCGACCTATACATTTGAAGATATTATCGGAACATCTCAAGAAATGAAACTTTCCATTGAACAAGCGAAGATTGCAGCAAACACACACGCAACTGTTTTGTTAAGGGGAGAATCAGGAACGGGGAAAGAATTGTTTGCCCACGCTATTCATAATGCAAGTAATCGAAGGCATCGCAAGTTTATTCGAGTAAATTGCGCTGCTATTGCAGAATCTGTGTTAGAAAGTGAATTATTTGGTTATGAAGACGGTGCTTTTACTGGAGCAAAACGTGGTGGGAAAAAAGGCTTGTTTGAAGAAGCGAATTACGGCACGATCTTTTTAGATGAGATTGGTGATTTATCGCTCCATATGCAGGCGAAAATTTTACGAGTGTTGCAAGAAAAGGAAATTACAAAGGTAGGGGGCACAACCTCTATTCCACTAGACATTCGGATCATTACAGCAACAAATGTAAATTTAGAAAAAGCGATTACAAATAAAAAATTTAGGGAAGATTTATATTACAGACTAAATCGTTTGCCTATTTTCATTCCACCATTACGTGACAGAATAGATGATATGCATCAATTAGTTCATTATATGATTGAGAAGGTAAACCAACAATATGGTAGAAATGTTCAATCTATTTCTGCTGTGGCAATGAAAAAATTGAAACAATATAGCTGGCCAGGAAATGTAAGAGAACTAGAAAATGTGATAAGTCGTGCGATTATATTTATGGATATATCAGAAGAAGAAATATTGTACACACACTTGCCAATGTTAGAATTTGAAACCGATAAACAACAAACTCAGTTTCAAGTAGAGGATCATCTTTCACTACAAACTGCAACAGAACAGTTTGAGAGAGAATATATTTATAATGTGTATAAAAATAATGATTTTCATAAAACGAATACCGCAAAACAATTAAACATTTCTGTTCGAAACTTATATTATAAGTTAGAAAAATATGGAATCGATTAAATTAAGCGCATTTTTTCATGCAATAATTTGCATGTTTTGCAAAAATATGCGAAATTCATTCCACTAAATCATTGATTTATCTAGTATTCAAAGTTGGTACGATAATTGCATATATAAATAATAAAGAGAAGGGGTAAAAAATGATGGCTATTTTTAAAATGATGGAACAGGACGATTATGAGCAAGTAATCTTTTGTTATGAGAAAAGTAGTAACTTGAAGGCGATTATTGCAATTCATGATACAACACTTGGACCAGCATTAGGTGGTACGAGAATGTGGAATTACACTTCAGAGGAGGAAGCATTAGAAGATGTGCTTCGTCTTGCCAAAGGGATGACATATAAAAATGCAGCAGCTGGATTAAATATCGGTGGGGGAAAAGCAGTCATTATCGGAGACCCGAGTAAGGATAAATCCGAAAGTATGTTTCGTGCATTCGGGAGATATGTAGAAAGCTTAAACGGCCGTTATATTACAGCGGAAGATGTTGGAACAACCGAACAAGATATGGATTATATTCATATGGAAACAAATTATGTTTGTGGCACATCTTCAGGAGGCGTCGGTGATCCATCACCAGTAACTGCATTAGGTATTTATAAAGGGATGAAGGCTGCCGCATTTGCTGCATTTCAATCTGACAGTTTACAAGGGAAAAGAATTGCCGTTCAAGGTGTCGGTCATGTTGCTTATGCATTATGTACCTATTTACACGAGGAAGGTGCACAATTAATCGTTACAGATATAAATGAAGCGCAAGTGGAACGAGCGGTGAAAGATTTTGGTGCAGAAGCCGTTGCACCAGAAGCTATTTATGATGTGGATTGTGATATTTATGCACCGTGTGCTTTAGGTGGCACCATCAATGATGATACGATTAAGAGATTAAAAGCAAAAGTAATTGCCGGTAGTGCGAATAATCAATTAGCAGAAGCACGTCACGGAGAAATATTACATGAAAAAAATATTATCTATGCACCAGATTATGTAATTAACTCAGGTGGAGTCATAAATGTGGCAGATGAATTAGAAGGTTATGATGAAAAACGTGCATTAAACAAAGTGGAAAATATTTATCATGTGCTTACAGCTGTTTTTGAAAAATCAAGAAAAGAAGATATCCCAACCTATAAAGCAGCGAACAAAATTGCAGAGGAACGGATCGAAGCGGTGCAAAAAGCACGTGGACAGTTTTTACCGAAAAACAAAAATATTTTAAGTTACTAATAGAGATGGGGCGTTGTTGTGCAAAAAAGAAGTAGAACATTAATTATGATACCGAAACCAACGTCAACGATCATTGCAGTCTATTTACAAGATGTTTGTATTTTAAAGGAGACTATTTACCATCACTCTACTCCAAACGAACGAATAGAAGATCAGGTAAAAGTACGAAAAAAGGCTATTATACAATTGCTAATTGATGTAGGTATTAACTTATCAAAACTGGACGCCATTACAACGACTGGCGGATTAATTCGAGCTGTAGAAGGTGGAACATACATTGTAAATGAACAAATGTATGCAGATTTAAAAAATAATTATAATGGAAAACATATTTCGAATTTAGGTGGTTTAATCGCTTATTCCATTGCCTCAGATTTAAATTTACATGCATTCATTGTCGATCCACCAGTAGTGGATGAGCTAGAAAACATTGCGCGTATATCTGGCGCCCCTTTTGTCGAAAGGAAAAGTGTTTTTCATGCTTTGAACCATAAAGCTGTAGCACGTCTTGCTGCAGAGGAACTATCTGTTCGGTATGAGGAAGCAAATTTTATCGTAGCCCATTTAGGGAATGGGATTACTATAGGTGCTCATCGAGAAGGTAAAGTAGTGGATGTAAATAATGGCCTACATGGTGAAGGCCCTTTTTCCTTAGAAAGAGCAGGTTCCATACCAACGGAAGATGTACTTCATGTGGCATTTTCAAAAGAGAGTGATGAAGCTTCATTTATTCATCAAGTAACTTTTGAAAGTGGATTAAAAGGATATTTACGTATCGACACATTGGACCAATTATTACGTGAGATAGAGAAACAAGAACGACAAACACTGTTCTATGTAGAAGCGATGGCATATCAAATTGCAAAAGAAATAGGTGCAATGTCCACTGTATTACACGGGAAAGTTGATGGCATAGTGTTAACAGGACAATTATCGCATGTCAATGAGCTTGTAGCATCCATTTCGAAAAATGTCCAATGGATTGCGGATATACATGTATTTCCCGGAGATTATGACTTAGTCGCATTACAATCTGGAACTTTACGTGTATTACAAGGTTTAGAACAACCAAAGCGATATTTTGAATAGAAGGAGTATGTTTATGTCAAAAGAATATGACCTAGTCATTTTAGGTGGAGGAACAGGTGGCTATGTTGCTGCAATTAAAGCAGCACAATCAGGCATGTCTGTAGCCATTGTTGAACAAGACAAAGTTGGGGGAACTTGTTTACACAAAGGTTGTATTCCTTCAAAAGCATTATTACAATCTGCTAATGTTTATCGAGAAACAAAAGAGGCAGCACAATTCGGTGTGAGTGTTTCGGATGTGTCATTTCAGTTAGATATTGCACAGAAAAGGAAAACAGAAATAGTAGAGAAACTATATGCCGGTGTGCAAGCGTTGTTGAAAAAAGGCAATATTACTATTTATAAAGGGAAAGGAAGAATTTTAGGACCGAGTATTTTTTCTCCACTTCCCGGAACGATTTCTATCGAACATGGTGAGAATGAAGAAAACACGATGTTAATTCCAAAATATATTATTATTGCTACTGGTTCGCGGCCTAAAGAATTTGCAACATTACCAGTGGATGGAACCTATATCGTACATTCAGATCATATTTTGCAACTAGAAAACATTCCTACCTCTGTTGCGATTGTTGGCGGGGGTGTCATAGGAATAGAATGGGCATCATTATTGCAAGATATCGGTGTTCAAGTAACTGTTTTTGAAGCAGGTAACGATATTTTGATGACAGAAGACAAGGAAATTCGTACACATGTACAACGAGCCCTTGAAAAGCGTGGTGTACATTTTGAAACGAATTGTACAATAGACAGTTATGCCATTGATGAAAAAGCAAATAATATCACGATTACGTATATGGATGAAACGTCAAAACAACTAACCGTCGATAAAGTGTTACTGTCTGTCGGAAGAGAAGCAAATACGGATGATATTGGTTTAGAGAACACAAATATTAAACTAGTACATGGAAACATTCAAACAAATGAATATTTTCAAACAGAGGAAAGCCATATCTATGCAGTTGGAGATTGTATTGGTGGCCTACAATTAGCACATGTTGCATCTGCCGAAGGAATGGTAGCAGTAGAACATATGTTAAATAAATCACCACATATAATGGAAGAATTGAATGTCCCTCGTTGTATTTATAGTTATCCGGAAGTTGGTGCGATTGGTTTAACAGAAGAAGATGCAAGAAATGCTGGCTATGATATTAAAATTGGACGTTTTCCATATCAAGCAAATGGTAAAGCGCTTATTAAAGGAGAAACGGAAGGGTTTGTTAAATTCATTTCGGATAAAGAAACAGACGATATTTTAGGGATTCATCTTGTAGGACCACAAGCGACAGATATGATTTCTGAAGGAAGTTTAGCAAAATTATTGGATGCTTCAACATTTGAATTTCAACAAGTTGTCCGACCACATCCATCTTTATCAGAAATTTTTACAGAAGTTGCATTAGATGCAGATGGAAAACCAATACATTTATAGAGGAGGATTAAAATGAAAACAGTGGAAAATGAACATGTTCATTTAGGTTTAACGGATGAAGATGTCTTAGAAATGTATAAAAAAATGTTGTTAGCTCGTAAATTAGATGAACGAATGTGGTTATTAAATAGAGCTGGAAAAATTCCTTTCGTTATTTCATGTCAAGGCCAAGAAGCGACACAAGTTGGTGCGGCTTTTGCTTTAGATCGTGAAGTTGATTATATTGCTCCATATTATCGAGATTTTGGGGTTGTACTATCATTTGGTTTCACAGCAAAGGATATAATGTTATCAGCCTTTGCTAAAGAAGAAGATCCTAATTCAGGTGGGCGTCAAATGCCAGGTCATTTTAGTAGTAGAAAACATCGAATTATTACAGGTTCATCTCCTGTTACGACTCAAGTACCACATGCAGTCGGTTTTGCTTTAGCAGCAAAAATGAAAAAAGAATCTTTTGTTACATTAACTACACTTGGAGAAGGGTCCACCAATCAAGGAGATTTCCATGAAGGTTTAAACTTTGCAGGCGTGCATAAATTACCTATTATTACCCTTGTTGAAAATAATAAATTAGCAATCTCCGTTCCTTATGATAAACAAGTTGCAAGTGAAACGGTTGCGGCACGTGCTGAGTCTTATGGAATGTATGGGGAAAAAATTGATGGGACAGACCCATTACAAGTATTTAAAGTGATAAAAGAAGCAAGAGAACGTGCAATAAATGGGGAAGGACCATCATTGATTGAGGCGGAAACTGTGCGTCTGACAGCACATTCTAGTGATGATAATGATGCTGCTTACCGCACAAAGGAAGAAAAAGAAGCGGATAGAAAAAATGATTGTATGGTGAAGTTTGCAGATTACTTAAAATCATGTGGAATTTTAACAGATTCAATAGAAAAGAATTTAGTAGAAACGATTCAGCATGAAATTAATGAAGCGACAAAATATGCAGAAAACGCACCGTTTGCACCTGTTGCATCATTGACAGACTACGTATATGAACAGTAAGGAGGGGAAACAATGACCGAATTAAATTATATTCAAGCAATTACATTAGCAATGGAAGAAGAAATGAATCGAGATGAGAATGTCTTTGTTGTCGGAGAAGATGTCGGCATCAAAGGGGGCGTATTTCGAGCGACAGATGATTTATATAATAAATTTGGAGAAGATCGTGTGATTGATGCACCACTTGCAGAATCAGCAATTGTCGGAGTAGGTGTTGGAGCGGCAATGTATGGAATGCGACCAATTGCGGAAATTCAATTTGCAGATTTTATTTTTCCAGCAGTAAACCAAATCATTTCAGAAGCAGCAAAAATAAGATACCGCTCGAACAATGATTGGAATTGTCCGATAACCATTCGTGCACCATTTGGCGGTGGTATAAGTGGGGCGCTTTATCATTCACAATCTGTGGAGGCAATATTTAATAGTACACCTGGATTAAAAGTCGTTGTTCCTTCTTCTCCAAGAGATGCAAGAGGATTGTTAAAAGCAGCAATTCGTGATAATGATCCTGTATTATTTTTCGAACATAAACGAGCATATCGTTTGTTAAAAGAAGATGTACCAACCGAAGAAGATGAAATTATCCCGATTGGGAAAGCAGCAATCAAACGTGAAGGGGAAGATGTAACGGTTATAACGTATGGTATTAATGTCTCTATCACGGAAAAAATTGCAACAAAATTAGAAAAAGAAGGTACGACCGTCCATCTTTTAGACTTACGAACGATATATCCATTAGATCAGGAGGCAATTATCGAAGCAGCTAAAAAAACTGGAAAAGTATTACTTATTACAGAAGATAATAAAGAAGGTAGTATCATTGGCGAAGTGAGTGCAATCATTGCGGAACATTGTTTATTTGACTTAGATGCTCCCGTGAAACGTTTAGCTGCACCGGATGTACCGGCGATGCCATATGCACAACCTTTAGAGAGAGAATTTATAGTGACGGAAGATAAAATTGAAGATGAAATTAAACAATTAGCACGTTTTTAGTTTGGTGAATGGAATAGGAGGGAAATCATGTCCATTGAAAAAATTGTCATGCCTAAATTAGGTGAAAGTGTAAATGAAGGTACAATTACGACATGGTTAGTGGAAGTCGGGGAACATGTGAATGAATATGATCCAATCGCAGAAGTAATGACAGATAAAGTAAATGCAGAAATTCCTTCTTCTTATACAGGAACAATCCAAGAGATAATCGTTCAAGAAGGAGAAACGATCAAAGTTGACGAATTAATTTGTTATATAAAAACAGATGGGAAGGAAACGGCAGAGGAATTAAATGCTACTAAAGAGAAAATCGATATAGATGAACCGATGACGGAAACAACTGAAGAAGGATCGATGAGTCATCGTTACTCACCTGCTGTTTTATCATTATCTCAAAAGCATGGCGTTCATCTGGACGATGTAACTGGAACAGGAATTGGTGGAAGAATTACCCGTAAAGATATCCAAAAATATATTCAAAATCGAAAATCTACTATAGCAGAAGATACTACGCAAACAGAAAAAAGAGCGAGTAAATCTGTTGTTCAACCTCCGTCGACAGATCCCTATAATGAGGGATATGAGTTAACAGGTGTTAGAAAAGCGATTGCAGATAAAATGGTGTTATCGACAACAGAAATCCCCCACGCTTGGATGACAGTAGAAGTGGATGTTACAAACCTCGTGAAATATCGTAATAATGTAAAACAATCATTTAAGGATAAAGAAGGATTTAATTTAACATATTTTCCATTTTTTATTTATGCGGTTGCACAAGCATTACAGGCACATCCAATTTTAAATAGTACTTGGCAAGGAAAGAAAATCATTCAACATAGAGATATAAATATTTCGATTGCAGTTGCAAATGAAAATGAATTATACGTACCTGTTATTCGCAATGCAGATGAAAAGACAGTAAAAGGCTTGGCTAAAACGATTCATGAACTTGCAAATAAAGCAAAAACAAATCAACTCACACAAAATGATATGACTAATGGTACATTTACGGTAAATAATACAGGTACTTTTGGTTCTGTTTCATCAATGGGTATTATCAACTATCCTCAAGTAGCGATTTTACAAGTGGAATCGATTGTAAAACGACCTGTGATCATTGAGGATATGTTTGCTGCTAGAGATATGGTGAATTTATCATTATCCCTGGACCACCGTGTGTTAGATGGACTTGTAGCAGGTAGATTTATACAACATGTGAAGCAAATATTAGAGAATATAGACGAGACTACAACCCTGATCTAGTAATCGCTTTATATTGATATTCTTCCAAATTGTTGTTAAAATTATAAGTAAATTTAGAAAGAAAGAAGGTCTTTAAATGAGCTTTGATGATTTTATGATAGATGTAGTAAGAGTTGCAAGAGAAGATATGGTAGACGCAGGTTACGAGGAATTAACTACACCTGAAGAAGTAGATGCAGCTTTTAAAAGAGAAGGAACTACTTTAGTGTTAGTTAACTCAGTATGTGGTTGTGCTGGTGGAGTGGCAAGACCGGCAGCAGCAAATGCCATTCATTATGATAAACGTCCTGATCATTTAGTAACAGTTTTTGCTGGACAAGATCGTGAAGCAACAGAGCAGGCGCGTAAATATTTTGAAGGATACCCACCTTCATCTCCATCGATGGCATTTTTAAAAGACGGAAAAATTGTAACGATGTTAGAACGTCATGATATTGAAGGTTCTAATCCAATCGAAGTAATGAATCGTCTTCAATCATTATTTGATGAATATTGTGAAGAATTATAATAAGGGAATGAGGAGGTTAGGGCAATACAGTTGCCCTAACCTTTTTGTCCATACCATATTTTAAAGGAGTCTATGCAGTGAAAATTGGTTATCGAACGATTAAAACTGCCATTGCAACACCAATTGCCATCACGATTGCCCAACTTGTTGGCGTAACAAATATTGCTTCAGCAGGGATTTTAACGATTTTATGTATTCAACCATCACGAAAAAAGTCAGTTGAGAGTGCTTGGCATCGATTTCTCGCATGCATTTTAGCTATTTTATTTTCAATTGTGATGTTCGAATTGCTCGGATATTCTCCGATTATCTTAGGGATCTTACTAGCGTTATTTATTCCTACTTGTGTGTTTTTAAAAATTGAACAAGGGATTATGACGGCAACTGTTATTACATTAAATTTATATGGATTTGGACTTATCCAAATGAATTTTTTATATGAACAGTTTTTATTAATTTTTATCGGAATCGGAACAGGCTTAATCGTTAACCTATATATGCCTAGTTTAGATAAAAAATTACAAGAAAAACAACGTGAATTAGAAAGTAATTTTCAAATTATTTTATACGAAATCGCCTTATACATTCGTGAACAACATATGGACTGGGATGGGAAAGAAATTGCTGAAGTTGGAAGGATTTTAGAGGAAGCGGATGAATTGGTCAAGCGTGACCAAGAAAATCATTTATTACGAGATGATCACTTTTATCATAAGTATTTTAAAATGCGTAAAAAACAATATGAAATCCTACAACAGATGTTGCCATTAGTTACTCGTCTTCCTGAAAAAGACCATGTGTCAGAACGAATTGCCGATTTTTTCGAGAAATTAAGTAATTCTGTTCATCCTGGGAACACGGCTATTTTATTTTTAGAAGAATTAAAAGAAATTAGAGAAGCTTTCCATGAAGAAGAACTACCAGCGACGAAAGAAGAGTTTGAAACCCGTGCAAGTTTGCATCAACTTTTACATGAAATAGAAGAATATTTATTATTAAAAAGTAAATTTAAAAAATCAGATGTCATGCTACGTGAAAAGAAGCCGAAAAGAATAAAAAAAGAGAAAAAGACGAAACAATAATTGTCTTTTTCTCTTTTTATTAAAATACAAAACTCCCGATTGCACCTGTAAACAAGGATAATACCATTGCAATAACCATTAGTATGACGACGACTTTCATTCGTCTTTCTCGTTTCGATTTTCTTTTAGGAGCTTGTTGTTTATTATTTGACACATTAAATCCTCCTTCACTTCCATTTACACATTGTTTCTAAAGTAATTGATGATGCATTTCCTTCATACATAATATTACATCCACGAAATCATCTTTATTTTAACATTATTTTAATTAAATTTCCTGTAAAATCTGTTATATCTATATAAATATTACTGTATACAAAGCGAACTATGTTAACTCTTCCATGCAAAATTTACATACAAGTTAACCTAAAATCTCTACATGTTATCTTCAACTTTATCCATACTGATTGAATTGTAGGAATATTTTTTATATAAATGGTAAAATAAACAAGTATAGAGAAAAGCTTGAAGATGAATGGGGGATTTTTGTATGACAAAATTGGACGCACCAAAAGAAATTGCACATATTGGTATTGCAGTACATAGTTTAAACAGTGCGCTTCCATTTTACACGGAGTTAATGGGAGTGCAACTTGAAAAGTTGGAAGAAGTTGAAAGTGAACAAGTTAAGGTTGCTTTTTTAAAAATTGGAGAAACACGTATTGAATTATTAGAACCATTAAACGAATCTTCTGCGATTTATACGTACTTACAAAAAAAAGGGGAAGGCATTCACCATATCGCGTTAGAGGTGGATGATATTGAAGAACGTTTACAACACTTAAAAGAAAACGGTATCAAGTTGATTCATGATACACCGAAAACTGGCGCAAACGATAGCCAAATTGCATTTTTACATCCGAAATCAACGAATGGAGTTTTATTTGAACTTTGTAAACATAATTAAAGGAGTGACATGAAATGGATATTTATAGCAAAATTGATGAACTGTATGATAAAAGAAGAGAAGTAGAACTAGGTGGTGGGGATGAACGGATTCAAAAGCAATACGAACGTGGAAAATTAACAGCGCGTGACCGTATCAACTATTTATTAGATGATGATACATTTGTAGAATTAAATCCATTTATGGAACACCGGACAACAGACTTTGGAATGAATGAAGTAGAAGCACATGGTGAAGGAGTTGTAACCGGATACGGGAAAATAAATGGACGTCCAGTCTATTTATTTGCACAAGATTTCACCGTGTTTGGTGGAGCTTTGGGAGAAATGCATGCAAAAAAAATAGCGAATGTGATGGATTTGGCAGCAAAAAGTGGTGCACCATTTATCGGTTTAAATGATTCGGGCGGAGCGCGTATACAAGAAGGGGTAGGATCGTTAGATGGGTATGGACAAATTTTCTATCGAAACTCTATCTATTCAGGAGTAATTCCACAAATTTCTGTTATTATGGGTCCGAGTGCAGGGGGAGCAGTTTATTCTCCTGCTATTACAGATATTATTATTATGGTGGAAAAAACATCTAAAATGTTTATTACTGGCCCGAAAGTAATTGAAACAGTAACTGGTGAACAGATTTCTGCAGAAGACTTAGGTGGTGCACATGTACATAATACGAAAAGCGGAAATGCCCATTTAAGTGCGAAAACAGAGGAAGAAGCATTAGATTATGTGAAGCAATTATTAAGTTATTTACCTGATAGTAATGAACATAAACCACCAGTAATGGAATATGAGAAAAAAGAAGACGATCATTATCGTAGCGAATTATTAGAAATTGTCCCATATGATACGACGAGACCATACGATATTAAAAAAGTTGTCAATGAAATTGTGGATGAAGGAAGCTTTTTTGAAATTCATAAAGATTTCGCAAAAAACATCGTGGTTGGTTTTGCTCGCATTAACGGCCAATCTGTTGGGTTAATTTGTAACCAGCCAAAATATATGGCGGGTGGAATTGATATTGATTCCAGTGATAAAGCATCCCGTTTTATCCGTTTTTGTGATTCATTTAATGTACCATTAATTACTTTTGAAGATGTAACTGGATTTTTCCCTGGTATTAAACAAGAACATGGTGGAATTATTCGTCATGGCGCAAAAATCTTATATGCATATTCAGAAGCGACAGTGCCGAAAATTACAGTTATCGTACGTAAAGCGTTTGGTGGAGCTTATGTTGCATTAAATAGTAAGTCCATTGGTGCAGATTTAGTGTTTGCATGGCCGAATTCTGAAATTGCAGTTATGGGACCTGAAGGGGCTGCAAATATTATTTTTGCACGCGAAATCGCAGAAAGTGATCACCCAGAAGCAACTCGTCAAGCAAAAATTGACGAGTATAAAGAAAAGTTCGCAAATCCTTACATTGCCGCTGGTTTAGGAATGGTAGACGATGTAATAGATCCGCGTGAAACACGTGTCAAACTAATACAATCATTAGAAATGTTGTATAATAAACATGAGGAAAGACCGAAAAAGAAACACGGAAATATTCCTTTATAATAAAGTGGAGGAGAATGATTGTGTTACAAGTTAAAACAGAACGATTATTAGACCAATTTTTGGAATTAGTAAAAGTAGATTCAGAAACAAAGTTTGAAGCTACTATTTCAAAAAAATTAAAAGAAATTTTCGAATCACTCGGCTTAGAGGTAGAAGAAGATCAAGCTAGTGATCATATTGATCATGAAGCAAATAATTTAATCTTTACATTACCTGCTAATAGGGATGGGGTAGATCCTATTTACTTTACATGCCATATGGATACGGTAACTCCTGGTGTTGGAATTCAACCATCTATTCAAGACGGTTATGTTATTTCAGATGGTACAACGATATTAGGAGCCGATGATAAGGCGGGAATTGCAGCGATGATTGAAGCGATTCACGTTCTACAAGAAACGAATATGAAACATGGTATGGTACAATTTGTCATTACTGTCGGAGAAGAATCTGGTTTAGCTGGAGCGAAAGTAATCGATCAATCTTTAATGAAAGCTAAATTCGGGTATGCGCTTGATAGTGATGGCCCTGTCGGAAATATTGTAACATCTGCACCATATCAAGCACATATTAAGGCAAAAGTATTTGGAAAATCTGCTCACGCAGGTGTTGCACCTGAAAAAGGGATCTCTGCCATTACTTTAGCTGCAAAAGCAATTGCTAAAATGAAATTAGGCCGAATTGATGAGGAAACGACAGCAAATATTGGTTACTTCAAAGGTGGAAAAGAAACTCAAACAAATGTTGTAGTCGATTATGCGGAAATTGTTGCTGAAGCAAGATCTTTAAATGGTGAAAAACTAGAAGCGATTACAGCACAAATGGAAGAAGCTTTTCAATCAACGGTTGCAACATTAGGTGGCGATGTAGAAGTATCGATTGAACAAATGTATCCAGGATTCCAAATGGAAGAAAATAGTGAAGTCGTTCAAGTTGCTAAATCTGTAGCAACATCCTTAGAACTACCATTTGCAATGGTGCATAGTGGTGGCGGTAGTGATGCAAATATATTCAATGGTCATGGCATTCCAACAGGGAATTTATCTGTAGGTTATGAATTTATTCATACGACAAAAGAACGTATTCCGGTAGAACAACTAGAAAAATTAACAACGTATATTTTACACATTATGAAGCATGTAGCAGAACGTTAGTAATCAAACACTTTCTTTTATTTAAATGGATAAAAGAAAGTGTTTTTATTTCTTCAGTAAAATGCTCCTTCTAGGATGCCTTTCGTATGTATCGAAGTGAAAAGGTACTATACTTACATTCACATATGGAATTATAAGAACGGATATTGGACGATTATTTCGATATTCGCTAAAATAATAAGTAAGCACATGACAAAGGACGATTATTATGCAAAAACGAAGGCATCGAGTTATCTTTCATATTGACATGAACAGTTTTTACGCATCGGTTGAAATTGCTCATAATCCATCATTAAAAGGCAAACCTATCGCCATTGCTGGAAATCCAGAAGAACGAAAAGGTATTATCGTTACAAGTAGTTATGAAGCACGTGCTAAAGGTGTGAAAACGACGATGGCATTATGGGAAGCAAGAAAACTATGTCCAAATTTAATCGTTTTACGACCAAATTTTGAACGGTACCGAGAAATGTCAGCTAAAATTTTTAATATATTATATGAAATTACTCCATTTATTGAGCCAGTCTCTATTGATGAAGGGTATATGGATGTAACAGATCACGTAATACATCCACTAGAACTTGCCAAACAAATACAACAGCGTATTTTACATGAATTACATATTCCATCAAGCATTGGGATAGGACCGAATAAATTTTTAGCAAAAACTGCTTCAGATATGAAAAAGCCTTTAGGCATAACCGTTTTAAGAATTCGTGATTTACAAGAAAAATTATGGCCGCTTCCCATCGATGAAATGTATGGCGTTGGGAAAAAAACGGCAGAAAAGTTGCATAAAATTGAAATTCATACGATCGGTGATTTAGCATTAGCAGATGATTATATATTAAGCCAGTTATTAGGGATTAATGGAGAACGATTAAAAAATCGGGCAAATGGCATCGATCCAAGACATGTGGATCCAGACTCGATTCATGATTTTAAAAGTATCGGAAATTCACAAACATTGCCATATGATTCTGATGATGAGCAACAATTAAAACAATTGCTTCATCAGCTTGCAATGCGAGTAGAAGAAAGATTACAGCGTCGAGAATTAAAAGGTAAAACAGTGCAATTGATGATTCGTGATAAAGATCGAAAAACGATGACACGTAGTAAAAAATTGCCTTTCTATATTGATACGAAAGAGGAAATTATGCTTGTGATCGATGAGTTATTTCAATTACATTGGAACAAAGAACCGGTACGCCTATTAGGAGTGACAGTACAAGATTTACTTGAAAAGCAACATGTCGTAAAACAATTAAGCTTGTTTTCATATGAACAAGATGAAAAGGAAAACCGAGTAAATGAAACCATTCAACAACTTGAAAAGAAGTTTGGAGAAAATTTATTCATTTCTTTAGAGAATGAAGAAAAACAAGCTAAAAATAAGTTATTGCGAACGAGTTTTCAAAAAGATTTTTTAGATGATTATAAACATAAAAAATAAAACATCCTCCTACAATACTACGAATATTGCATAGGAGGATGTTTTAATTATATCGTTAGCGAAACAATTTTTTGGCAATGCTCTCTGTTAGTTTACTGCCTGGATAGCGAACAGGAATGTCGAAAGCATTCGTCTGTTTTAAAACGCTTTTTTCGTGTGAAAATGTGTCAAAACTTGCTTTTCCATGATAGGCACCGATTCCACTTTGACCGACACCACCAAACGGTAAATGAGGGTTTGCTAAATGATACAATGTATCATTGATGCATCCACCTCCAAATGAAAGAGAGGACAATACTTTTTCTTCTTCTTTTTTATTTGTACCAAAATAATATAAAGCAAGAGGCTTCTCTTCTGTACGAACTTTTTCAATGACATCATCGATATGATCATAAGTTAATATAGGCAAAATTGGTCCAAAAATTTCTTCCTTCATTACTGCGTCATCCCAAGTCACGTTATCCATAATGGTCGGAGCAATGCGTAAATCTCCTTGATGAACTTGGCCACCAAAAATTACTTTTTTCGGTTCGATTAATGTACGTAGACGATGGAAATGGTTCTCATTGACGATACGGACATAATCATCATTTTTTAATGGATCCTTTTTGTATAATTTCGTTATTTCTTTTTGGAGAAGTAATAAAAATTTCTTCTTTATTTTTTATGAACATATATATAGTCTGGTGCAACACATGTTTGTCCTGCATTGGTAAATTTCCCCCATGCAATACGCTTTGCAGCATAAGGCAAATGAGCAGATTTACTAACAATTGTGGGACTTTTTCCACCTAATTCTAAAGTGAAAGGTGTTACATGACGGCTTGCTTGTTCCATGACAATTTTTCCAACGTTTGTACTTCCTGTAAAAAAGATATAATCAAAGCGTTGCTGTAATAAGGATTGACTAATGTTTTCATCTCCTTCAACGACTTTGAAAAATGCTGGATCAAATGTAGCATCGACCATTTCCTTGATTAATTTCGAGCAGTTCGGTGTTAATTCTGATGGCTTTAATACAACGGTATTGCCTGCAGCAATTGCACCAATCACAGGTGCGATAGCTAATTGAATCGGATAATTCCAAGGCGCAATAATTAATGTAACACCATATGGTTCTGGTCGAACGTAACTTTTCGTTCCTTTATGCGTAAATGGTGTTTCTACTTTTTTATGTTCCATCCACTTTTTTACATGTTTTAAAGTAAAATTAATTTCTGTATGCAAAATACCTATTTCAGTTGTTAACGATTCATGTTTTGATTTGTTTAAATCTGCTTTTAATGCATCATATATCTCATTTTCATATGTTAGCAACATCTCTTTTAACATGTTTAATTGTTTTATGCGAAATGCATAATTTTTTGTTTTATTTGTATAGAAGTATGCTTTTTGTTGTTGAACGAGTTTTTCCATTAGAATGTAGCCCCCTTATTTAATCGTATAGTGATAAAAATCATATGCAATCGTAACATTTGGAAAAATTTCTCTTGCTTCTTCTAACAATAGTGGAATATGCCCTTTTTGATAGCGTGATGATATATGTGTCAAAATTAAATGTTGTACATTTCCTTTTTTAGCAATAGTTGCAGCATCTTTCGTCGTGGAATGAAAATACTGTTTTGCTAAATCCGGATTTTCTTTGGAAAATGTCGCTTCATGAATGAGGAGATCTGCTCCTTCTACAAAATCAGGTAAAGAAGCAACGTAACGTGTATCTCCTAAAATCACAACTTTTCTTCCTTTTTTCGCATCTCCAATGAAATCTTTCCGATATAAAATCGTACCATCCTCTAAGGATACTCGCTCATTTTCTTTAATTTGCTTATAAATCGGTCCTGGTGTAATACCGATTTCACGTAATTTATCTACTCGTAGTTCACCAATTTTATCTTTTTCCGTTATTTTATAACCGAAACTTTTCATATTGTGATCAAGCAAAATAGTTTCTACTACATACGATTCTTCGTCAATTAATAAACACGGCTCATCAAATTCAACAATGTCAATATCGTATGCGGGGTGTGTTTCACTTACAAGTAAACTTGTTTCAATAAAGTTTTTAATTCCTTTTGGACCATAAACGACGACTTCCTCATCACCGCCTAAAAAAGATCGACTACTAAGTAAACCTGGTAGACCGAATATATGGTCACCATGTAAATGGGTAATAAATATTTTTTTAATTTTTCGTGGTTTTAATGTCGTATGTAAAATTTGATGTTGTGTTGCTTCCCCACAATCAAACATCCATAATTCATTTATTTCTTGTAGCATATCTACGATGATTGATGTGACATTTCGTTCTTTTGAAGGAATACCAGCACCAGTACCTAAAAATGTAATATCCATATGTAAAACTCCCATCTTGCGTATATACCTCTAGTATATACATTTTCCACAAATGGTGCGATTGTAAACTATTTTAAAGTTTTTTAACTATGATATAATATTTGTAGTATTTTTAATGTTGGGGGATACAACTATGTCAAAAGTGACACCGATGATGGAACAATATTTACAAATAAAAGCAGCACATAAAGATGCATTTTTATTTTTCCGGTTAGGAGATTTTTATGAACTATTCCATGAAGATGCGATTAAAGCTGCACAAGAACTAGAAATTACATTAACAAAACGTGATGGAGAAACACCAATGTGCGGTGTACCACATCACTCGGCAGAAGGATATATTAAAACATTAGTAGATAGAGGATATAAAGTAGCGATATGTGAACAAGTAGAAGATCCTAAAAAGGCTAAGGGTGTTGTAAAACGTGAAGTTGTCCAATTGATAACTCCCGGAACGGTCATGGAGTCATCGATGTTACAAGAAAATGAAAGTAATTATATTGCAAGTCTTTCCTATTTTGAAGAAGATGGTAGTTTTATAATCGTGTACCATGAATTGTCAACAGGAGAGTCACAAATTGTCCGTGTTGCAGATGCGTTTTCACGTGTTATTCACGAATTAGCAAATCGAAAAGTAAAAGAAGTCGTCGTCAGTTCGTCATTTCCACAAATATATATCGATGACATTACATCAACTTTACAGTTGCTCATCTCTTATGAAGATGAAGTTAATTTTATTGGGGAATTTCGTCATTTATACGATGATTTAAACGATGAGCAGTTTATTCATGCGTTTAGTCGTATGTTAAATTATATTGCACATACGCAAAAACGATCGTTACACCATTTACAAAGCCCGGAAATAATTGAATTAAAACAATATTTAACATTGGATATGTATGCAAAGCGTAATTTAGAATTAACAGAAACATTTATTAAAAAAGGAAAATATGGGTCACTTTTATGGGTGCTAGATAAAACAGTGACAGCAATGGGAGCAAGAATGTTAAAAAAATGGATAGAACGTCCACTCATTCACCAAGCAACCATTGAAAGTCGCTTACAAATTGTTCAATCAATGATGGAACACTTTATGGAACGAGACCAATTACAGGAAGCACTTCGTTCCGTTTACGATTTAGAGAGACTTGCGGGAAGAATTTCTTTTGGAAATGTCAATGCAAGGGATTTATTACAATTAAAACAATCGTTACAACAAATTCCACAAATTAAAGATGTATTATCGTTGATTGATTCAAAAGAAGTGGCAAGATTGAATGAATCGCTCCATTATCCAACACAATTAGTTGATCTCTTAGAGCGAAGTTTAAAAGAAGATGCACCGATGACGATTAAAGAAGGAAATATTATTAAAGATGGATACAATGATCAACTAGATGAATATCGTCACGCATTAAAGCATGGCAAGGACTGGATTCTACAATTAGAACAAGAAGAACGTGCATTAACGAATATTAAATCACTTAAAGTAGGTTTCAATAAAGTATTCGGTTATTACATAGAAGTAACACATGCCAACAAGCATTTACTTCCAGAAGGTCGCTATGAACGTAAACAGACATTACGCAATGCGGAACGTTATATCACACCCGAATTAAAAGAAAAAGAAGCAATCATTTTAGAGGCTGAGGAAAAAAGCGTTGAATTAGAATATGATTTATTCGTGGAAGTTCGTGACATATTAAAAGAGGATATTATCATTATTCAAAAACTTGCCTCTGTCATAAGCGAAATAGACGTTTTACAATCCTTTGCCGAGGTAAGTGAAGCAAATAACTATGTAAAACCGACTTTCGTTGAAAATACAGTAACGATTAAAAACGGTCGTCATCCAGTTATTGAGAAAGTAATCGACGATGGTTCATTCGTGCCAAATGATGTGTATCTAAATGATGAGGATTTTATTTTACTTATTACTGGACCAAACATGTCAGGAAAGAGTACGTATATGCGTCAGCTAGCATTAACGATTATCATGGCACAAATTGGTTGTTTCGTTCCAGCAGATGAAGCAAATTTACAAATTTTTGATCAAATTTTCACAAGAATTGGTGCGGCAGATGATTTAGTAAGTGGACAAAGTACGTTTATGGTGGAGATGCTAGAAGCAAACTTTGCTCTACAACATGCAACAGAAAATAGCTTAATTTTATTTGATGAAATTGGACGTGGGACGAGCACATATGATGGGATGGCATTAGCGAATGCGATGGTAGAATATATTCATAATGAGGTAAAAGCGAAGACGTTATTTTCTACGCATTATCATGAATTAACCGATTTAGAAGAATCGCTAGATGGAGTAAAAAATATTTATGTTCGTGCTGAGGAATATGATGAAAAGATCGTCTTTTTGCATAAAATAGAAGAAGGGCGAGCGAATGAAAGTTACGGCATCCATGTTGCTAAATTAGCGGAGATGCCAGATGCGCTCATTAAGCGTGCACAAGTTATCTTGGAGGCATTAGAAGGTTCAGCTAAAGAAGGATCAACGATAAACGAAACACAAGCCCAATTATCATTCTTTGAAGAGGTAGAAAAAACACCGAAAAAAACAAATGGCAAGCGAGTGGAAAATAATGAAGTAATGAAACAACTAAGAGAAATTAATTTACTAGAAATGACACCGATGGATGCAATGAATATATTATATGACTTGCATAAAAAAGCGAAACAGTAAGAGAGGAGTATTTTCGTTTGAATATAAGACAACTACCACAAAATTTAGCGAATAAAATCGCGGCAGGTGAAGTGGTAGAAAGGCCAGCATCTGTCGTGAAAGAATTAGTAGAAAATAGTATTGATGCAAATAGTACAGAGATACGAGTCACTTTAAAAGAAGCAGGCCTATTAGAAATAAAAGTAACAGATAATGGGGATGGAATTATAGAAGCAGATTGCAAACGTGCATTTATGCGACATGCAACGAGTAAAATTGCTTATGATCAAGACTTGTTTCATATTCGCTCATTAGGTTTCCGTGGGGAAGCTCTTGCAAGTATCGCTTCTGTTAGTAAATTAACGATAGAAACTTCGACAGGAGACGAAGCGGGAACGAAACTTTATATGGAAGGCGGAGAAATTAAAGAAGAAGGAAAAACCACAGCGCGTAAAGGTACAGAGATTACTGTGTGCGAACTTTTTTATAATACACCTGCCCGTTTAAAATATATGAAAAGCATTCATACTGAACTTGGCCATATTACAGATCTGATGAATCGATATGCGTTAGCACATCCACATATTCGCTTTACAGTTGTTCATAATGATAAGACAATCTTTCAATCGAAGGGAAACGGGAATTTATTACAAGTAATTAGTGACATTTATGGGATGCAAGTAGCTCGCAATATGTATAAAGTTGAGGCGGAATCAATAGATTTTCATGTTTCTGGATTTATCGCAAAACCAGAGGTAACAAGATCAAACCGTAACTTTATGACGACGATTGTCAATGGACGATATATCAAAAGTCAGGCACTGAATTTTGCAATTACGCGGGCATATGATACATTACTTCCGATTCACCGGTATCCAGTTGTCGTGTTGCATATTGAACTAGATCCTATATTAGTGGATGTGAATGTGCATCCGACAAAATTAGAAGTTCGTTTTAGTAAAGAAAAGGAATTAGTACAATTAATAGAAACACTTATTCGTGATACTTTTAAATCGAAAACATTAATTCCACAAATCGAACAACGACCAAAACGTGAAAAATTAAAAACAGAGCAAGCTTCTATCCCGTTTGTCATGCCTTCACAGAAAGAGGAAGAAGAAATAGCGAAAACATTACAGCAATTGGACGAGGAACAAGCGAATCGTTCTTTTGATATAAATATTCACCAAGTGGAAGAAACGAATCCACCACTAATAGACGAGGAACGTACAGAAGATTATTTAGATGAAAACATCATGCAAGCACAAACGGAAAATGTACGAAATGAAGAAAGGATACCGATGATGTATCCAATTGGTCAATTACAAGGGACGTATATATTAGCACAAAATGAAAATGGATTATATATGATTGACCAACATGCCGCACAGGAACGTATTAAGTATGAATTCTTCAAAAAGAAATTAGGAAATCCTATTAATGAATGGCAACAACTTTTAATGCCGTTAACATTTGAATTTACAACGAATGAAATATTGTTTTTAAATAAACATAAACAATTATTTGAAGATGTTGGACTATATTTAGAGCCATTCGGTGGACAAACCTATGCAGTCCGTTCTTATCCAAATTGGTTCCCTGCTGGAGAGGAAGAAGCTATCATTCGTGATATGGTGGAACAAGTCATTAAAGATGGGACGATTAATGTCGAAAAAATACGTGAGGAATTAGCGATTTTAATGTCTTGTAAACGATCGATTAAAGCAAATCATTACTTAAATACGGATGAAATGACTCGTTTATTAGAAGATTTACGAATGACGGAAGATCCTTTTACATGTCCACATGGAAGACCGGTTATTATTCATTATACGTACTATGAGATTGAAAAAATGTTTAAAAGAATTATGTAACATGTATACAATGGCTCCTATTTGCTTATCATAGTAAAACAAGTGCATATGTAAGGAGGATAAGTAAATGGGTAGACCGACCATACATTTATTTTTAAATCGGCTCCTAGCAAACTATTTTACGGTATACGTAAAATTGTTTCGTTATCAACATTATATAAAAGGAGCACATTTTCAACCTTATCAAATATTTTTTACGTCATTACAAAAAGAGCTAGGTGATACCATTCATACGTTAGCATCTTATATTACATCCATTAATGGTAGGCCATTTTGTACGATGGAAAAATTTCTTCAAGAAAAAACGATTGAAGAAGCTTCTGCAGACGATGAATTACATGAAATGTTTGCACAACTTGTCCATGATTTTACAAAAATGAAACGAGAAATTATCCATCATGGCTTAAAGGAAATGGATGAATGCAAAGATATGATGACGAAACATTTTTTAATGGATCATTTAATTCAATTACAACATCATATTTCAACATGTCTCACATATGAAAAATAAATAAACAAGGCGGAATTGTACGTGGAGAAAGAGAAAGTTATTATTATCGTAGGTCCGACAGCAATCGGAAAAACAGACCTAAGTATTCAATTAGCAAAAGAGTTACAAGCAGAGATTATAAGTGGTGACTCTATGCAAGTGTATAAAGGAATGGATATCGGTACTGGTAAAGTAACAAAAGAAGAAATGGCCGATATTCCGCATTATATGTTAAATATTCGTCAACCAGATGAAGATTTTTCGGTTGCAACCTTTAAAGAATTAGTGGAAGGACATATAAAAACAATAAATGATAAAGGAAAAATTCCTATTATCGTTGGTGGTACCGGCTTATATATTCAAGCTGTGTTATTTGATTACCAGTTTTCAGAACAAAAACGAGATGAAAAATTTACAAAAGAACTAGAGAACTTCCTCGAAAGAGAAGGGAATATCGCTTTACATGAAAGATTGAAAAAAGTAGATCCGATTCAAGCAGGGAAAATTCATCCAAATAACTACCGTCGTGTCATTCGTGCATTAGAAGTATATGAATCGACTGGAAAAACGATGACAGAACGACATAAGGCGCAAAACAATACGAGTAAGTATGATTATGTGTTAATCGGTTTAGAAATGAACCGGGACAAATTATACGAGCGCATTAATCGTCGTGTGGAAAAAATGGTACAGGACGGTTTAGTAGAGGAAGTAAGCGCATTATATGATAAAGGCTTTCGTGATACACAAGCGATGAAGGCAATAGGTTATAAAGAATTAATTCCTTATTTAGAACAAGAGATGTCTCTAGATGAAGCGGTTAACATCTTGCAACGAAATTCTCGACGCTATGCTAAAAGGCAATATACTTGGTTTAAAAATCAGATGGATGTGACGTGGTTTGATGCAGAAAAAGTGGAAAATCCTACTTATTTAAAAGGAATTTTGCAATATATTGAAAATTCACTTACAAAAACGAAGTAAAATAGGGTACAATAAACATATATACGTAAGATTGGCGTAGGTTCAAATGAATTCATTTAACCTTGTCTTCTTTAATAAAGATAGAAAAAGGAGGAAGAAGCATGGCACAAACAGTGAATATTCAAGATCATTATTTGAATCAACTTAGAAAAGAACGTATTGCTGTAACAGTGTTTTTAACAAATGGATTTCAATTAAGAGGGGTCGTCAAAGCATTTGACAATTTTACCGTTTTATTAGAAACGGAAGGAAAGCAACAATTGATTTACAAACATGCGATTTCAACGTTCGCACCATCAAAAAATGTTCCTTTAGATACGAAAGAGGAAGAATAGAACAAAAAGAAAGAAGCTTAGGTTTCTATTTTTATCGATTACCTAAGCTTCTTTTTTATCTGTGAAAAATTTACATAAAATTTACAAATAATAGGCCCTTTCTTTGATATGCTAAAGATAATGCTTTACATACGAAAAGAGAGAAAGATAGGGGATAAATGTATGGAAAATATGGATCTTTTGTATATTATTAAAATGTTTATTATTGGAATTGTTCAAGGTTTTACTGAACCAATACCGATTTCGTCTAGTGGGCATGTCATGATTGTAAGTGAAATATTACATATCGGTGAACAAGGGTTTACATTTGCTATTTTGACGAATACGGCATCATTATTAGCGATTCTATATGTGTATCGTCATGATATTGCCCGCTTAACCGTCCATTCTTTATCATATATACGAACGCGAGAAAAGGCATATCAAAGTGATTTTCGTTTCGTTCTATTATTAATTATTGCAACAATCCCTGCTGGGGTACTAGGTGTTATTCTGAAAGATTATATTGCTGATGTAGCAAATTTATTTATGATAGGACTTATGTTATTAATAACAGGAATGGCATTATGGCTTATTCGGAACATGAATGGTAAGAAAGATGAACAAGATATTACGATAAAAGATGCTATTATTGTTGGTTTTGGACAGGCTGTAGCCTTATTTCCCGGGATTAGTCGTTCTGGATCAACGATTATTTCTGCGGTTGCGGTTGGAATGAACCGTGAAACAGCCTTACGTTTTTCGTTTATGCTATATATTCCAGTTAGTGTAGGTGGGCTTATTTTAGGAGTAACGGATTTTTTAGAAGAACCAAATAAAAGTGAATTAATTCTTCCGTATGGTGTAGCTTTTTTCTCTACGTTATTTATGACGTTTTTTTCTTTGAAATGGTTTATTAACATTATGAAAAAAGGGAAGCTAATATATTTTGTATATTATTGTTTCACTGTAGGCTCCATTTTAGTTCTGACACAACTAGTATAAATTGATAATGTTACAATTATAATGATAGATATTTGTTACTTTCTGTGGTTCGATCTAACGAAAAGAACAGGAATAAATTTTTCGTTAGGATCGATCACGGTTAGGGGCAAAAACCCTTCGCTCCATTCCATTTAAACTCTTCTCCCATACAAACTTCATAATATATCAAACTGATTGAATAGGCGTTTATCACGGGAATGTATCTATTTGCATATATTATTTGTAGCAAGGGGGACCGCATATGAAGTCAAATATTATTCAAAGTCAACAAGGAAAAATTAATATTGTTTTACAACATGAGGTGCAGAAACAAGATCATAAAAATGAAAATATGAAAATGATTGATCACTTATTGAAAGACTTTATTGGTTTAGAAGAAGTAAAAGCGATGATCAAAGAAATATATGCGATAAAAATGATGAATGAAAAGCGTAAAATGTATCATTTATCTACGAATGAACATTCTATGCATATGATTTTTCGTGGAAATCCAGGTACAGGGAAAACAACGATTGCTAGAAAACTCGCCGAAATTTGTCTGGAATTACAATTATTAGAAAAAGGGCACTTTATCGAGGCGCAACGTGCAGATGTTGTCGGAGAATATATTGGGCAAACAGCAATTAAGACGAAACAATTAGTCGAGCGGGCACGCGGTGGTATATTATTCATTGATGAAGCTTATGCACTTGCACGGGGTGGTGAAAAGGATTTTGGTAAGGAAGCAATCGATACCATCGTTAAGCACATTGTATTAATTTTGATGTACAAGTATTTGACTCAATTATAAATATTTATTCTTTTCATCCATAAACCGACGACTTTTCACTGTAAACAGTATTGTTACTTTGTGAAAATGTAACAAATGAGCCTTACATTCTACATCTCTTCTTTGTTTAATGTCTACCCAATCATTCCTTTTAATTAAATCAATTTCTCGTATAAATATAGATCGGTTTATGCATCATTTACAATGCTGTATGGAAGATATGATGTAGAAAATGTAGATTGAATTTTTGATAAAAAGGAAAACTAAATATTTTCTGTAAATTTGATATAATTATGTTACAACATTATATAAATATGATATACTACTTGTGTTTGAAAAATAAATGGGAGGTTAAAAAAATGGTAAGTGCAACATGGAATCGGTTATGGGATATACATGAAGAAGCAAAAGAGAAAATCATGTTTTTCGTAAAGCCGAACAAAACAAATAACCAAAAAGCTATACAAGAAAATGCAAATGAAACAAACGGTGGAAAGGATGGAGGAAAAGGAGATTATAGTTATACGAAAGGACAACTAATCGGACTTATTTTAGGACCATTATTATTTACACTTATTTTACTCTTTTTCCATCCGGCAGATTTATCAAAAGAAGGGGTTGCTATTTTAGCTAGTACAGTTTGGATTGCAACATGGTGGATTACAGAGGCATTGCCAATTCCTGTAACTTCCTTACTACCACTCGTATTATTCCCAATGACGAATGGATTAGATATAAAAATTACTGCATCCCAATATGGGGATGAAACAGTGTTTTTATTTATGGGTGGGTTTATGATTGCCCTTGCAATGGAAAAATGGAACTTACACCGTCGAATTGCTCTGTGGATTATTATGATGATTGGAACGAATACAGATCGTATCGTGCTTGGATTTATGGTTGCTACCGGATTTTTATCGATGTGGATTTCAAACACAGCTACAGCAATGATGATGGTTCCTATGGGGCTCGCTATTACATATCAAGTAGCTGATGCCTTAAAGGGTACTGGAGAAGACACATCACGAGGTGGTTTTGGTTTTGGAAAGGCTTTAATGTTAGGGATTGCATATTCTGCTTCTTTAGGTGGAATTGCAACTTTAATTGGAACACCACCAAACACGTTATTAGCAGGTGCAATGGAGACAATGTACGGGATTGAGCTATCGTTTGCTAAATGGATGATTTTCGGGGTTCCATTTGCATGGATTTTTATTTTTATCGTATGGTTTTATTTAGTGAAAATTGCCTATCCAACAAAAGTAAAAAATTTACCCGGTGGCCAAGAAGTATTTGCTAAAGAAAAGGCTAGTTTAGGAAAAGCGTCAACAGAAGAAAAATTCGTATTTATCATTTTCTTATTAGCAGCATTTTCTTGGATTACGAGGTCATTTTTCTTATCCAAATTTATTGATGGTTTAAGTGACGGACTTATTGCTATTTTCTTTGCGATCCTTTTATTTGCGATTCCATCACCTAATGTAAAAGGTGGTCGTTTATTAGATTGGGAAACAGCAATGAAACTACCTTGGGGAATTTTATTACTATTCGGTGGTGGACTTGCAATTGCTGGTGGATTCGTGGAGACTGGTTTATCAGAATGGTTTGGTGGTCAGTTGACAGGTTTACAAGGAATTAATTTAATTGTCATCATCATTATCGTTTCTGTTTTAGTACTCACTTTAACAGAAGTTACATCCAATACGGCAACAGCTTCCATGATGTATCCAATTATGGGTTCTTTAGCAATTGCATTAGGGTACCATCCTTATGCACTTATGATTGCAGCAGGTGTAACGGCTTCATGTGCGTTCATGCTCCCAGTTGCAACACCACCAAATGCGGTCGTATTTGGAACAGGTTACTTACGAATTCAAGATATGATTCGTAAAGGATTACCGTTAAACTTTGTTGGAATTATTTTAATCACTTTATTAATTTATTTTGTCTTACCATATGCATGGGATTTTGATTTAACAGAAGTACCAGAAGAATTTTTGGTGGACTAAATTATATTTTGTGACAAAATTTCCATAAAAAAGCTTGGGATTAGAATGAAAGTTCATTGTAAGAACTGACATATATCCCAAGCTTTTATTTTTTTGTTTGAATCGTTTGATAGCCTTTTACTAAGAATACATAAATAGCAGGTAATATTGCCGCAAATAAAATAACGCCCATCCATTGATAGTTTTCCCATAATGGTGCTAAGGAAGTCGTACCGAGTGATACCCCTAAATAATACGCTACTAAATATAGACTTGAAGCACTCCCTTTATGGTGTGTAGCAGTCTGTGAAACGGTCGCTGTCGCAAGTGCATGGGAGATAAAAAATCCTAAACAAACAATACATAATCCGATTGTAATGAGTACAAGTGAGTTTCCTAACGTTATCATCATTCCGCTACATAATATTAACACCCCAGCTACTCTTAAATGACTTATATTATATCTTGCAGTTAATAATCCAGCAATAGGTGCACCAATTACTCCTAAACTATAAGCGAAATAAAAGTAAGAAACCTCTTTTAAAGAAAGTTCATAAGGTGCTTCTAGTAAATGGAATGGTAAATACGTCCACATACCTGTAAAAGAGATTTGTAGTACCATTCCAAGTCCAAACATTAATAACAATGTTGGGTTTTTAAAATGTACGATAAATCCTTTTATATCATCCTTCACTTTACTTTGTACTTCTGTAAAATATCGAGAACTCGGTAAATTAAATAAAACGAGAAAAAATGTAACGACGCCAAAAATGGCAAGGATATACAAAGCGATTTGCCAAGTATACTGTTCTGCGATATAACCTGTTACAAATCTTCCCATCATTCCGCCAATACTATTACATGATATATATAATGTAGTTGCAAACCCGAAATATTTTGGATCAATTTCTTCTGCCATATATGCTAGGGCTGTACTCAATAAGCCAGCTAATAGAAAGCCTTGCACAAATCTTAATAAAATAATAAAAATAAACATTTTTATTAAAGGAATAACAAATAATAGAATGGTAGAACAAATAATGGATAAATGAATAAATTTTGTTCTGCCACGACGATCTGACAAAAAGCCAATGATCAACAATCCAAAAATAAGTCCAATGGTTGTCATAGACATCGCTAAACTTGCATATGAGACAGATATTTGAAAGTTTTCTGTTAATAAAGGAAGTAAAGGTTGCATGAAATACATCGTTGCAAAGATAAACAGAGATGCTATTCCTAAACTCAAAATAATTTGCCAAAATTGAATATGTTTTATTGTGTATTTTTCTGTAATCATAAGGACCCCTAATTTTAATAATATTCTCTTTTTCTATCATTATATCGTATAAACCTCTATAATGCCTTATTTTCATCTATAAAATTAGATTTTTTATTCATTTGGACAATCCACCGACTCATACAATAGGAAGGAATGGAGGGGATGGAAGATGCAGCATAAATATATATTAATAGTAAAAGAAAAAAACGTATCTGATGAAAGGAGGGCTATAAAAATGAAAGAGGAATGGAAGGAGTTGTTGAAGGAAACGTTTATTAAGTATAAATATACGACATAACATCATCATGATAAAAATGTGGGGTGAATTACTTGATTCAATTAAAGGGAGGAAAAAAATTACCGTTAGAAAAGGTATATCAATTAGTTGGAAAAATAAACGGTATTATATATGCAAGAGTATCTACGACAGATCAAGCAAAAAAAGGGTATTCACTTACATCACAAAAACAACTTTGTATGGAACGGGCTAAAACAAAGTTTCATTATACGGAAGATGAGTTGATCGTTATGATAGAAGATGGACGAATGGGAGATGATCCTAATCGACCAGGCTTAAATTATGTTTTATATCTATTGGAACAAGGTGTTGGAAAAAAATTAATTATGTTACATCCAGACCGGTTAACGCGAGATAACACATTACAAGGAATTATTTCTAGAAAAGTGTGGGCAATGGGAGTCGATATTGAATTTGTCGAATTTGATGTAAATCCAAATGATCCTGAGTCTATGTTAATGTATAACATACAAGGCTCTATCGCACAGTATAATAAAGCAAAAATTTTAGCGAATGCAAGACGAGGAAGAATTGCTAAAGCAAAAAAAGGAGAAATTCCCAATTTTAGACGATTGTTTGGTTACCATTACAATAAACAATTAAAAACTGTTGACATCAATATGGAAGAAAAATCGATTTATTTAAAAATGGTCGATATGCTACTACAACAAAAAATGAGTTGCAATCAAATCGCACAAGCATTAAGTCAAAAGGGAATTGAAGGACCTAATGGATCGATATGGTATCAGACAACTGTTACAAGAATTTTACGCAATGAAAGTTATACGGGACGATATTATTATGGAAAAACAAAGGTTGTACAAAGAAACGGGAAAAAAGAACAAACACCAAGACCGAAAGAAGAATGGATATTAATTGAAATTCCACGAATAATAGACGATACAACGTATGATCGAATTCAACACGCTATTGACCAATACAGAACGAAACAAGGGCGAAAGTCCAAAGATTATTTATTAAGTAGGATTGTTATATGTGGTCGGTGTCATGGAGCAGTAGGAGCGGGTGTAACATCTAAAAGTAAACAGCGAATGCTTAAATATTATGTATGTCGAAAAAAACAGTCAAAAGGATATAAAGTCGGTTCAGCAGAAAGTGTACACCATTGTAAAGGAAAAAACTGGCGTGTAGACATTGTCGATTCCCTTGTATGGAATTGGTGCCAACAAATTATGCTCCAGCAAATGGATACAGTTAATGAATCTGTCATCCAAACAATGTATAAGTTAGAAGAGGATACAACCAATTGGAAAAAAGAAATAAACAATATTAAAGAACAAGTAACTCAATTACAAAAAGAACGGAGTAATTATGTCAAACTTTATGTAAAAGAAAAAATATCGGAGCAATACTTCGATGAATGTGTGCAACAAATAGACAAACGAATTAATCATTATCTGGATAAAGAGCGATATATATATGAGAAGAACATTGGAAAAAAAAGGATGAGTGAGGAAGAGTTTTTTCACGAACATCGATTATACATTCAATCTTTGATTAAACATTCGTTATCACCAGAGGAGAAACGTAGAGCCATTAATATTTTTGTAAAACAAGTCATTTTATACGATGATTTTACAGTTGAAATTATTCCAAGATAATTGGTGGGTTAAGATGAATAAGTATCATACAGGTTAAATAAAACAATGGTTAAATTGATGGAAGACTACAGAGATGAATTTATTCTTATCTTAGCAGGCTATTCCAATGAAATGGATTATTTTTTACAGACGAATCCTGGATTACAATCACGCTTTCCATTTCAAATCAACTTTCCAAATTACACGATGGAGCAACTGTTAGATATTTTAAACATGATGGCAAAAGAACGAGATTATCGGCTAACAAATCGTGCATTACTAAAAGTGGAACAACAGATTGAAATATGTTTACGAAACGAACCATTCACTTTTTCAAATGCACGATATATTCGTAATATATTGGAAAGAGCAATTCGACAACAAGCAATGCGAATGATGCAATATGTCCATTATTCGGAAGACCAGTTAACCATGTTACGAGCGGACGACTTTACGTTTCATAGGTGATATTTTCGTCAGTAATAATGATATCTGTTATGATAGAACTATAGGAAGAAAAGAGGTTGATATATATATGTCAAACGAACGTGTACTAATTTTAGCAGTTAAAAAAGCCACACAAACGGATGAACAATTTGAAGCAACAGTCGAAGAATTAAATTCCTTAAGTTATACTGCTGGCGGAGAAGTCATTGAGACCTTGACACAAGCAAGAGATACTATTCATCCTGTCACTTATGTTGGTCAAGGAAAATTAAATGAAGCACAAACAATTGTGGATGCCGAAGATATCGATTTAGTGATTGCAAATGACGAATTATCTCCTGGTCAGTTACGTAATTTGAATGACCATCTAGGAGTCCGTGTGATCGACCGAAGTCAATTAATATTAGATATTTTTGCTAGTCGTGCAAAAACGAAAGAAGGACAATTGCAAGTCGAACTTGCTCAGCTACAGTATACATTACCACGTTTGCATGGAATGGGGCTTGTGTTATCACGACTCGGTGGTGGAATAGGAACGAGAGGGCCAGGGGAGACGAAGTTAGAAACAGATCAACGGCATATACGAAGACGTATTGACGATATTAAGCGTCGGTTAAAAGATGTTGTGAAACAACGGGAGCAGTACCGAAAGCGAAGAAAGCAAAATAAAGTGTTTCAAATTGCCATTGTTGGATATACGAATGCTGGTAAGTCGACGATTTTTAATCGATTGACAAGTGAACAATCTTTAGAAGAAGATTTACTATTTGCTACATTAGATCCGTTAACGAGAAAAATTCAATTACCCTCAGGATTTGAATGTTTGCTTACTGATACGGTTGGCTTTTTACAAGCATTGCCGACGTCTTTAATCGCTTCCTTCAAATCAACTTTAGAGGAAGTCGCAGAAGCAGACTTCTTATTACATGTTGTCGATAGTTCAAATGAAGATTACGCACAACACGAACGTACTGTGTATGAAATTTTAGAAGAACTTGATGCACATACAATCCCGATGTTAACTGTATACAATAAAACAGACTTATTAGAAGCGGATTTTTTCCCGTCATCTGATCCGTCTATACAAATACACGCCTATGATGAAAATGATTTAGAAAAATTACTGCAAAAAATGGAAGACATTTTAAAAAAACAATGGGAATTTTATACTGTCTCATTAGAGTCATACGAATCAAAAGAGTTGCATCAATTTACGAAACATACGATTATAACAAAGAAGGAGTTTAATGAGGAAACATCCCAGTATGATTTAGAAGGATATATTCCTCATGCCCATCCACTACAGAAAATTTTAAAGGAGAAGCAAAAGTAATATGTTACAAAAAGAATTAATAGAAAAACTAGAAGCACAATGTACCCCTTATTTTAAATCAATAGATCAGATGGTAGAAAAAAACCAAAAGAAAGTACTAAAAGCGTTTCAAGAAGAACAGATCGGTGATCACCATTTTAGTTCTACGGATGGTTATGGTTATGATGACCAAGGACGAGATGGGTTAGAAGCGTTATATGCTCGTGTATTTGGTGGGGAGGATGCATTAGTCCGTCCCCAAATTGTTTCAGGAACACATGCTATTGCAACTGCCTTATATGCGATGTTACGTCCTGGAGATGAGCTTTTATATATTACAGGAGCACCATACGATACATTGGATCAAGTCATTGGAAAAAATACATCCAATACAGGAAGTCTAAAAGATTATGGTGTTCTGTATAGTGAAGTTTTATTAAAAGATAATCAAACAATTGATTATGAAGGAATTAAACATGCGATAAATGAACATACGAAAGTTGTAGGGATTCAACGTTCGAAAGGGTATGAAAATCGTCCGTCATTTACAATCGAAGCAATTGAACAAATGATTCAATTCGTAAAAGAAATAGATGATAACATTATTGTGTTTGTGGATAATTGTTATGGGGAATTTGTCGAAGACCGTGAACCGTTAGAAGTTGGTGCAGATATAATGGCTGGGTCTTTAATTAAAAATCCAGGTGGTGGACTCGTTCGTGCCGGAGGATATATTGTTGGAAAAAAAGTTTTAGTTGAGCTTGCTGCCAATAGACTAACAGCACCAGGGCTAGGGAAAGATGCCGGAGCGACATTAAATATGTTACAAGAGATGTATCAAGGATTTTTCCTTGCACCACATGTAGTAGGGGAAGCATTAAAAGGAGCAATTTTTACTGCACGGTTAATGGACTATGTTGGGGTGGAAACAGCACCTACGTATACAGATAAACGTACAGATATTATTCAGGCAATGACATTCCATCACGAAAAAGCGATGATCCAATTTTGTGAAGCAATTCAGGCAAATTCACCAATTAACTCGTATGTTGCACCATACCCAAGTGATATGCCAGGATATGAAGAAAAAGTAATCATGGCTGCAGGAACGTTTATCCAAGGAGCAAGTATTGAATTATCCGTGGATGGTCCAATTAAACCTCCATATACAGCATTTTTACAAGGTGGTTTAACCTATGCACATGTGAAAATCGCTATTATTCAAACAGTAGAAAAGCTAATTCAAGATGGATTACTGGATCCCTTCACTTTTCCAGAATTGTAAATAAGTAGTGAAAGAGGACGGTTTAAGTTAAATAAAAACGGTAAAGTTTATCACCTTTTGATAAGCTTTACCGTTTTTATTAGAATGCGCGATATAGACCGATTACCTTTCCTAAAATAATGACATTATTTAATAGGATTGGTTCCATAGCATCGTTTTCAGGTTGTAAGCGAATATGATCTGTTTCTTTATAAAATCTTTTTACAGTTGCTTCATCTTCGTCCGTCATTGCGACGACGATATCTCCATTGTTTGCTACATTTTGTTGTTTTACAATTACTCTATCACCATTAAAAATTCCAGCGTTGATCATACTATCCCCATCGACTTCTAATAAAAATATATTATCTTCCCGATGTGCAAGGGATGTTGGAACTGGCGCATATTCTTCGATATTTTCAATTGCTGTAATCGGCGCACCAGCAGTTACTTTACCAATTAGTGGAGCATAACGTGCCGTATCTTTTTCGATATTCTGGAATGATGGATCAACAATTTCAATTGCTCTTGGTTTTGTTGGGTCTCTACGAATATATCCTTTATTTTCAATTCGTTCTAAATGGCCGTGCACAGTAGAACTAGAAGCTAAACCAACTGCTTTGGCAATCTCACGAACAGAAGGAGGATATCCTTTCATTTCTACTTCATGAACAATATAATCAAAAATCATCTGTTGCCTTTTTGAAAGTTTTTCCAAGCACCTCACCTCATCTGTCTATATAATTACTTTCATTTTATCAAAATGCGAACAGAAGTCAAACATAAGTTCCCATATTTGTTCGGTAGAAATGTTCTATTTCTGAAAGGTTGTCTGAAATGTAAAGTTATTATAGAATATTATGTGGCGCAATTGTATCTATACAAAATATTGTATAGTATAATATAAGAAGTGTATAGATATACGTTTATCATAGATAACTTAGAAATTAAGAGGTGAGAACATGTTAACGAAAGAAAAACTTGAACGTATTAATTACCTCGCTAAAAAAGCAAAAAGTGAGACATTGACGCAAGAAGAAAAACAAGAACAACAAAATCTTCGTCAACAATATTTACAAAGCATTCGTCAATCATTTACTAATCAAATAACTTCTGTTACGGTGATCGATCCAGAAGGAAACGATGTAACACCGGACAAAGTGAAACAAATAAAAAGAAATAGAGACAAATAATATATATAAAGGAGCTAATAACAAATGCAAGTGGAACAATTATCAGTTAATACAATTCGTACATTATCAATGGATGCAATTCAAAAGGCAAACTCTGGTCACCCAGGTTTACCGATGGGGGCTGCACCAATGGCATATACATTATTTACAGATTTCTTAAATCATAATCCAAAAAACTCCAAATGGTTTAATCGTGACCGCTTCATTTTATCTGCTGGACATGGATCCATGTTATTGTATAGTTTATTACATTTGTCCGGTTATGATGTAACGATGGATGATATTAAAAACTTCCGTCAATGGGGTTCTAGAACACCTGGGCATCCGGAAGTATTAGATACAGATGGAGTGGAAGCAACAACTGGGCCATTAGGACAAGGTGTAGCAATGGCCGTTGGTATGGCAATGGCAGAAGCGCATTTAGCAGCGAAATACAATAAAGAAAACTTCAACATTATTGACCATTACACTTATTCATTAGTTGGTGATGGAGATATTATGGAAGGAATTTCTCATGAAGCTGCATCCCTTGCAGGGCACTTAGCTTTAGATAAATTAATCGTATTATATGATTCGAACGATATTTCATTAGATGGAGATTTAGATCGTTCATTTTCTGATAGCACAGAAGATAGATTTAAAGCTTACGGTTGGCAAGTCATCCGTGTCGAAGATGGAAGAGATTTACAAGCGATCCACCAAGCAATAGAAGAAGCAAAAGCGAATACGACACAACCGTCATTAATTGAAGTTAAAACAATTATCGGCTATGGTTCACCAAATAAATCAAATTCTTCTGCATCACACGGTGCACCACTTGGAGAGGACGAAATTGCTTTAACGAAGGAATATTATGGTTGGGATTACGATGAAACTTTCCACGTTCCAGATGAGGTATATGAAGATTTTAATAAGAAAGTTGTGCAAAAAGGCGCAAATTCAGAAGAAGCATGGAACACTTTATTTGACGAATATAAAAAGGCATATCCTACTTTGGCGGAAGAATTACAACTTGCAATAAACAACGAGCTTCCAACTAATTGGGATGAAAATTTACCAACATATAAAGCTGGCGAAGATACATTAGCCTCTCGTGTTGCTTCAAGCGATATGATTAATGCGATTAGTAAAACTGTCCCTAGCTTTTTCGGTGGAAGTGCCGACCTAGCAAGTTCAAACAATACGATGATGAAAGAAGAAAAAGATTTCACAAAAGAATCGTACGAAGGCCGTAATATTTGGTTTGGTGTACGAGAATTTGCGATGGGTGCAGCATTAAATGGAATGGCATTACACGGTGGTTTAAAAGTATATGGAGGAACATTTTTCGTCTTTAGCGATTATGTACGTCCAGCAATGCGTTTATCAGCTATTCAAAATGCTCCTGTCACTTACGTATTTACACATGATTCCATTGCCGTTGGAGAAGATGGTCCAACACATGAACCGATTGAACATCTAGCATCTTTACGTGCGATGCCGAACTTATCTGTAATACGTCCAGCTGACGGAAATGAAACAAATGCAGCTTGGCGTTTAGCTTTAGAAACAACAGACAAACCGACTGCATTAGTGTTAACACGCCAAGGTTTACCGACTTTAGATGGTACTAAAGAAAATGCATATAATGGTGTAAAACGTGGAGCATATGTCATTAGCAAAGAAAGTGCTAAATTAGACGGTATTTTAATTGCGACCGGTTCTGAAGTAAATTTAGCGATCGATGCTCAAAAAGCATTACTTGAAAAAGGAATCGATGTTCGTGTTGTAAGCATGCCTTCTTGGGATCGTTTCGAAGCACAAGATGCAGCATATAAAAATGAGGTTTTACCAAAAGATGTTACAGCACGTGTAGCAATCGAAATGGCTGCATCACTTGGTTGGGAACGTTATGTAGGTTTTGAAGGAAAAGTACTCGGTATTGATAAATTCGGTGCTTCTGCTAACGGAAATATCGTAATTGAAAAGTACGGCTTCACTGTAGAAAATGTTGTAAAACATATGGAAGAAGTTCTTGCATAAAATTATTGTTTTATAACGACGAATTGTTTATACTGTAAAGGGAACATTTTGAAGGAGGATCATAGTTTATGTCAACGATTTGGGTAGTATTGATCGCAATATTAGCATTAGTTGCTGGGGTTGCACTTGGATTTTTCCTAGCTAGAAAATATATGATGGATTATTTAAAGAAAAACCCACCAATTAATGAGCAAATGTTACGCACCATGATGATGCAAATGGGACAAAAACCATCGCAAAAGAAAATAAATCAAATGATGCGTGCAATGAGTAATCAAATGGATAATCCGAAAAAATAAGCAATATTGATACCATTTTATTGAATGTTTGAGATGATTAATTTGATTCATTTCTCATTGATTTTAAGTACATAGAAATAAAAACTTAAAATCATACAAATTAAACACCTTTTTAATAGTTGAACTATTAAAAGGTGTTTTTTGTTTTAGGTTAAGAATTGATGTGTGATTATTAGAAAAATATTACCTGTTTCATAACGACAAAGCATTTACAAATGGATCCAATTTATTTTTAGCCTATTTTATCGTCCTTCATTTAAGGGAAGTTCTCGAATGAACGATCTTTATGAACGTAAAAAATTAGATTTTTCAATTAAACATTGATAAAATGAACGATATAGTGACGGCTTTTCTCTTAACACATATAGTAGTATCGAAGAATGTTTTCATGTTAGGAGGGAGCAACTATGGTTAATCATGAGCAATATCCGAATAAATGGGTACAATATATAATGAATGGTATTATTTATATAGAGCGCATGATGAAGGTATTATTATCATTACGTCCTTACATGGACCAATATGGCCCATTATTGCAACAATTAGCTGTTATTTATAAAGCAATGAAAATGATCCAAGAAGAAGGACAAAATGATCCTGCTTTTAGTAATCAAACAAATGTACATGAACCAATTTTGTACATTTAACATATGGAGGGATACTAATATGGCAACTGAAAAAGCAACATTTGCAGGAGGATGCTTCTGGTGTATGGTAGAACCTTTTGATGAACAACCAGGTATAATAGAAGTTACATCTGGTTATACAGGGGGTACGGTAGAAAATCCAACGTATGAACAAGTTTGTTCTAATACGACTGGACATGTGGAAGCAGTTCAAATTACATTCGACCCAACGATTTTTCCTTATGAAGATTTAGTAACCCTTTTTTGGCAACAAATTGACCCGACAGATGATGGGGGACAATTCCATGACCGTGGGGATTCGTATAAAACAGCCATTTTTTATCATAATGAAGCACAGAAGAAAATAGCCGAGAAATCCAAACAAGCGTTAATAGATAGTAAAAAATTTCAAAAGCCAATTGTCACACCAATTATTCCAGCAAAAACATTTTATCCTGCAGAAGAAGAACATCAATACTTTTATAAGCGAAATACGTTTCATTATAAAACGTATAAACGTGGTTCTGGAAGAGAACAATTTATTAAAGATAATTGGTCAAAGCAATTTGCGCCAGAAGATTTGAAAGAAACGTTATCAGAACAACAATATTATGTGACACAGGAAAATGGAACAGAACCACCATTTCAAAATGAATATTGGAACCATTTTGAGGAAGGAATTTATGTTGACATTGTATCAGGGGAAGTATTATTTTCATCAAAAGATAAATATGATGCACAATGTGGATGGCCTAGCTTTACAAAACCTGTTATGAACAAACAAGTAATCGAACATCTTGATACGACACATGGCATGGTTCGAACCGAAGTTCGTAGTAAAGAAGCTAACTCTCACTTAGGTCATGTATTTCCTGATGGTCCACAAGAAGCTGGTGGCTTACGTTACTGTATTAATTCAGCAGCCATTCGCTTTATTCCAAAAGATGAAATGGTAAAAGAGGGATATGAAAGATTTTTATATTTATTTAATGAACAATAATATTATTATGTAAACTAGAGGTGGAAACGTATGATTCATTTAAATTGGGAAAAGAACGAAATAAAAAAACAAGTAAAATGTGTGCATGCAAATGCCAAAAAATATAAAGTGAACAATATGCTTACAGAAGGTAAGGTTTACGATGTAATAAACGAAACAGATGAATTTATCTTCGTGATTGATAATAGCAAACGTGTAGCAGGTTACTATAAAGAATATTTTGAAGAAATAGTATAAAGATAGTGAAAATCCACCCTAATAATCGAATGAGGGTGGATTTTTGTATGAATTTATTTCTCATACTATGGTTCTTGTAATATATTTGTTATAATTGAAAGATAATGTATATTATTGTAAACAATGTGAGGGAATACGTATGTTTAAAAACTTAACTTGGCCAATTGTATTAGTCATCATTTCTGTTATATTGACCGTCGGTGTCGTGTTTTCAGGTATTATTTTAATGGAAATTGAAAAAGTAACAAGTGCTAAAGCAGTAACAATGGATGTCGAAAAAGAGGAAATTGATGACCAGCTTATTTTGGAAACAAAAATGAAAGAGGCTGAATTATACACTTCCAAGATTACACAGCCTGTTATAAATAAAAAAACAATTGATGGGCAAATTGAAAGATGGATTCGACAACATGAAGATGATTTTATGGAAGAAATGTTAGTGTTAATGGAAGAAAAAAGAACTTTAGAAGAAGGCGAAAATAATCATCTTGTCATATCAACAGATTATTATAAAGCCAATGAGGATATATATACTTTTTTATTAAAAGGATCTTTCGTCAAAAATGACAAGGAAATAGATTCATTTCAGCAGTTTTTCACTGTGAATATAAAGGAAGACAAATTTGTATCCCTTCATGATGTGGTTGAAATGAATGAACCATTAAAAAATCTAATAAAGAAAGAAATTAACAAACAAGACTTCGAAGTTGACGAAAAAGATTTCGAGATGCTAACAAATAATGAAGAAAATATTCAGTGGGCATTAACAGAGGACTCGATTCTATTTTTCTATGAAAAAGAAACGATTGGAAACAATGAAGAGGAAGTCGAAGTTGCCATTCCGTATGTGGATGCATATAAATCATTAACAGAAGCCTATTATGCTTTATTAATTACAGATGAAATGCAACAAATCATCGATTCGGCTCCACGTGAATTAGACCCGAATGGAAAATATATTGCATTAACATTTGATGATGGACCAGATGAACAAGTGACGCCAAGAATATTAGAAACATTAGATGAATTTGATGCAAAAGCTACATTTTATATGTTAGGTCGTAATGCTAGTAGATATCCGCATATTGCAGAAATGGTTGCACAAGATGGTCATGAAATAGCAAATCATAGCATTACACATCCAAATCTAAACGCCATCACTGCGCAGGCTATAAAAGATGAAATTTCCTTGTCGCAGCAACAAATAAAAGATGCTACAGGGATTGCACCAACATCGTTTAGACCACCATATGGGGAATATAATAATATGGTGTTGGAACAAGCGAAACAAACAGATCAAATTGTAACGATGTGGACGATTGATACGTTAGATTGGCAAAGTAAAAATACAAACGCTATTTTACATAATGTATCAATGAGTACAAACGGTGATATTGTGTTAATGCATGATATACATCCAACAACTGCAGACGCTTTACCAACTGTAATGAAATATTTACAAGATCAAGGGTTTGAATTTATTACAGTAAGTGAAATGATCCAATTAGAAGAGAATCATATAGAAGTTGGTCCATATTATGGGACAAAAAAAGACGATAACGAGCAGGCATATTAGTACTGCTCGTTATTTTATAACGGCTACAACTTCCTATAATATATATTATGTAAACTAGAATATTGAAAATAAAAAAGCTTGTTTTAATAGTACTCTATTCCCTTTATTTCCTATTAAAACAAGTGTTATTTATATTATGTACTAAAAAACTTCACACCATTCATCTTTATGATCGAGCATTTCTTTTGCAAGTATTTTTGCTCCTTCTAAACTATGACTAGCAGCCCATCCACATTGTACCTCATTACATCCAGGTACTTCCGTAGCTTTTAAGACATCTTTTAGAATATTTTCTACTAATTGAATGATATCTTCATAGCTAAAATGATTAATTACGGATAAATAATAGCCAGTTTGACATCCCATTGGGCTTATATCGACAATTTTGTCGGAATAATTACGGCTTATTTCTGCCATTAAGTGTTCTAATGAATGAATGGCAGGCATTTCCATATGTTCTTTGTTCGGTTGCTTGAAGCGAAGGTCATATTTGTACACTTCATCTCCATTTAACCCTTTCATCTTACCTGCTAAACGAATATAAGGCGCTTTTACTTTCGTATGATCTAAGTTAAAGCTTTCGACATTTAATTTTTGAACCATCTGTCTGCTCCTTTCAAATAATATGTTCATTACAATACCAATTAAAGTTTAATGTACAATATCATGTTTCCGAAACTATGTCAAACAGTTGTTTGAAAACTTAAAAACGGTGATACGTATGAGTACAAAACACTTACCACAAATTCCCGTGGTAAGTGTTTTGTTATGCAAAATCTGATTCGACAATACCGTTCCAGTGAATCATTCCCGGAACAACATTGTATACTTCATCATAACCATTTTCTCGTAAAATAGAGCAAGCTTCATCACTTCGGACACCAGAACGACAAATTACATATATTGGTTGTTCATTGCTTACTTCATCTAATCGGTTTTTAAGTTGTCCTAAAGGAATTAATACAGATCCTGGTATATGTTGAATTGCATATTCTGTCGTTTCTCTAACATCTAAAAGTAAAAATGATGCTTCATCATCATGTAGTATTTTTTCTAGTTGTTCGTTTGTCATTTCTTTCTCACAAACAGTCACTGATGTTACCCCCTTTACCTAAAATCAATTAGGTTCGTTTCAAATTGTATAAGAATCACATGAAAATGTAAAGTGTTTGAGATAAAATTGTAACATCAAAGCAGTAAAAATGAAGAAATTAGTAAAAAAATCAAATAAAGAAAGGCTAAATGACACAAATTTTAACTTTTATAGAAATCATGACAATCATTGATATATATGAGTTTTCAAGGCATCATAAATTAAGATACTAGACCTAAATGCTCTATATCATTTAATATGATAGGTATTTTGATTTATTTTTTGTCATATTTTATTTATGTCATTACATCATAGAAATTGCTACGATCATTTTTCTCTCTAAAAAAACAGAGGATGCGTATTGCTTCCCCTGTTCTTTGAAGTTTATTTGTACATATCTCGCTTCGATCTTGTATTAAACAATGATATTGGATGATACATACGATTCGATTGGTGGATGTTTCACACCTAATTTAATTAAATGTGCTTCAATTTCAGGTGCATGTATTTGTAATGGCTCATCAATTGTAAATTCTAATTCAACATCGCATTTTATTGCAGCTAATTCTTTTGACAAGTGAAACATTGCGATGTCCGTTTCAATTTTTGAACGAATACCTTTTGTTAATTCGTCCTTTGATTCTAGAATAGTATCCATATTACCATATGTTTGTAGTAATTTTAATGCTGTTTTTTCCCCTATTCCTTTTATACCTGGATAATTATCTGCACTATCACCAGTTAATCCTTTAAATTCGATAATTTGATGTGGATGTAATCCTTTTTTGCTTAAAAAGTTCGCTTCATTATATATATCATAATTACCGATTCCTTTTTTCATAATGGCAACATCGACATTTTTAGCAACAAGTTGTAATAAATCATGATCACCAGATAAAATAGTTACTTGTACGTCATGAGACAATGTATTTGCGAGTGTACCAATGACATCATCTGCTTCATAATTTGTTACGCCAATATTTTGGACGTTAAAAATATCAACAGCTTCTTTTACAAGGTCAAATTGTGGAATAAGTTCTTCCGGTGGTGCTCCTCGATTTGCTTTATAAGCACTGTAAATTTCGTTTCGGAATGTCTTACTTCCCATATCCCAACAACAAAGAACATGTGTCGGTTGGAAAGTATGAATTCCGTCTGTAAAGTAGCGTAAAAATTGATATACCCCATTCGTCGGGATGCCTTCTTCATTTCGCATAAAATTACCTCTAAAAGATGTTGCGTAAAACCCTCTAAACAATAAAGCCATTCCATCTACTAATAATATATGTTTCTTCAATATGTCCATCCTTACTTTTCTAATATTGCTGTTAATATTTCATGTTTTTCTTTTAGTTGGGCTAAATTTACCGTATCTGTTACCACTTTCATATGCTGATCAATCATTTGATCCACTTCAGATTCAATACGAGTTTTAACGTTTTGTAGTGCATCGTTCCACTGTGCAATATACACACTATCCATAATTTCTTTTTGTGTATCTAAATATTGTTTTGCTTCAGGTTTTAACGTATCGTAAAATGCTTCCTTCATTTTTTCACGTTCATTTTGCTCAAAAAACGATCGAGTATTTTTGAAAATCTTTAATACTTGTGAAAAAATACTGTAATCAATTGTTGTAAATGCCTGTTCATAATCAGGTGTTTTAAATGCTTGTGTTTGCAAGCTAGGTAAAATAAAGTTTTCATCTATTTTTTCGATCTGAGATTGTATCTCATTAAAGGTGTCTTTCGTTAACTCGTGCATATTTGCCTCGACACGTAATGATACAGCACGTACTTCTTGTAACAATTCATACCCAACATAGTCGATAAATTTATTACGATTCGCTTCCAATTGCTTAATAGCTTCCCTTCCGGATGCTGTAATCGTCGTCGGGTTAAAATGCTCAGAAAACATATCATGGAAACGAATGTATAAACGTTCTAGTACGAAATGAAGTTGTCGTTCAATTCGTTCTAATATACGTTCTTCTGCTACAGAACTATTTGTTGTTGCAATAATCTCTTTAAAAGTATGACGTTTATTTTCTAATGTTTTTACGAAATTAGCACGTTCAGCTTCACTTAAGTTTGCTGCATCAATAAAGTTTTGTAATGTTGCGACAGCACGATTCATATCCCATACAGCACCTTGGATAGTTAACTGTGCTAAGTCTTGTTCAACAAATTTGTAAAATTCTGTTTCAAATGTAGTCATTTCTTCGTTTAAAGGAAGTTGAGCTACTTTTTCTTCTAATGATTTTTTACTTGAAACAGGAAATATTTTTGCCTGACGAATGCCAAATTGTAGTAATTGTTCTTCGACATAATTTAATACGAGCTTTAACTCTTGGGCATCTTGTGCTAAATCTGATGCATTTACAATAAAGAACATTTTATCTAGTTCGAACGCTTCTTTTACTCGTCCTAATTGCATTAAGAAGTCACGATCTGCACTAGTTATAGCATGATTATAGTATGTGACATAAATAATTGCGTCGGCATCTTTAATATAATCAAAAGAAACGTTCGTATGTCGTGCATTGACAGAGTCTGCTCCAGGTGTATCTACTAATGTGATCCCTTTTCTCGTTAATGCACAGTCATAATATAAATCAACTTGTTCAATATAACATGCTTTTGATTCATCTGTAACAAAAGCTGGGAATTGTTCTAAAGATATTTCCACCGTTTTTCCGAGCTGGTTTTTCCTTTGTTCGTATCCATTTAACACCGCCAATAAATAAGATTGGTATGTTTTTGTTAATAGACTGTTTTTATGGATATTATATCGTTTGATCCATTCGACCATTTCATGGACGTTTTCGTAATCAGGATCAAAATCCTTCGTAATTTGTTTTAAGTCATTCGTTAACGTTGCATCATCTTTTAATTGGATGACAACCGTTCCATGTTTGTATGTGTCATTAATTGGATTAATTCGGCTAATAACCGCAGTCGTCGGATTTGGTGATACTGGTAAAACTTGTTCCCCGAATAAAGCGTTGGAGAAAGATGATTTTCCAGCACTAAACGCTCCAAATAAAGCGATTGTTAATTGTCGATTGTTAAGACGGTGTTGTTTTTCACGTAAATCACGGACAATCGTGTCGAAACCATCCACATTTTCTAATGTATTCGTCATTTCTTCAATGGTTTGAACGATAGTATCTGCCGTATGTTCTGTAGTCACAGTTATTTCTTTTAACTCCTCTTTCACTTGTGATGGTGTGGTTGTTTCTTCAACATCCGCGATCGCTACTGTTGGCGCCTCTTTTTCAATAACTTTATGTCGACGTTCAATTGTAGCATCCATTTCACATAAAAGATCGGTATTTTCTGTCGGATTTTTCATGTGCGCATGAAGATGTGCGATTTTTTCTGTTAATTTTTCTTCTAGTTGTGCTTTTTTCTCTAATAATTCATCAGCAAAATCAAACTGTCTTAATTGCTCTTGCAATGCAGCAATTTGTTCCTCTTTATTCGTTTGAATCACATTTTCAATTTCCGTCCATAACTCATTTGCAAGTTGACGATACTTAGATTTAATATCGGCACTAATTTCGTTCGTATAGTTTAACACGTAATTCCCGTTAATTTGTGCGCCTTCTTTCATAAAAGACTTCACATCTTGAGCTGTATATTGAACGTTTGCATCTTGAATCATTTTCAATAATCCGTCATGATGAATATCATTTTCACGAACCATTTCCATAAATTTATCCCGTAATTTCCATTGAATCGATGCATCAATCGTTTTTTGTAATTCTGTTAAAAATGCATTCATACGATTATTACGTTCTTCCTCTGTCTTTTTCTTCGCATTGAAAAGTCCAACTTTGAAGTCTTTTTGCTGCGATTCTAATACACTTTGTGCTTGATCTCGTAATTTTGCAGGCATTAAATAAGCGTTTTTTAAAGTATGATTTAACTCATGATCAAATTCATTCTTTAATTGTTCATGAGGATCTTTTACAGAAGCCATTTTTTCATTAATTTCCTGTAATAAATCATATTCCACATCCGTAATATTCGCTGGAACAATCTCGTTTACAGCTTCCTCTAATTGTTCTTGTAAAAAAGTTTCATGGTCTTGTATGATAATGTTTGTCGCTGCTTTTAAACGACCTGTTATATTTTTATTTTTCTGAAGTAGTTGAAATAACTCTTCTTTAATTTGACGAATTTCACTATGTGGAGCATCTTCATACATAACGGAAGAATAATATATTTTTTCTGGGAAAATATTCCACTGTTCAAATGTTTCACGTACGTTTTTATCAAATTGCGAAAACGGAATTTCATGTTCATTATGTTTATCAATTTGGTTTATAATGACATAAAATGGAATATCCGCTTCATGCATTTTACGTAAGAAGTATAAATTTACTTCAGATTGGACATGATTATAATCCATTACATAATAAAGTACATCTACTAAATGTAACGCGGATTCTGTCATTAATCGGTCCGCATCATCCGCTGCATCAATTCCAGGTGTATCTAAAATAGAACAGTTTTCAGGTAATATTTCTTCTGATGTACTAATATCAATTCGTTTAATAGCGTTTTTATCTGTTGCATAATCTTTGATCATATCAATATCATATGGCTCTTTATATTGAACTGTTTCATCATCGGTAAAATAAACCCGCGCTACTCCTTCACCAGAAGTAATTTTTACGATATTTGCACTGGTAGGAATCGGACTTTTTGGTAAAACATCTTTTCCTAGTAAATAATTAATCATTGATGACTTTCCGGCAGAAAAATGTCCTGAAAAACTAATATTAAACTCATTTTTTTGTTGTTTTTCATATAAATCAATAATTTTATCTGCGTTTATATAGTCTTCATTGTTTTTCATATGCTCATATAAAGTTGTAAAATGCTCATTCGTAATCGCATTCATATCTCTCGTTAACACTTTCACTGCAACAATCTCCTTTGTACGTTCATACATCATGATGGACAAAAAGATTCTTTATTTCTTCACATAATTGTCATATTCATGAAATGAATTGATACCAATTATTATACGAGAACAAGTGCTGTTTATCTAGTAAAATAGTACTTTCCTATTTTTTCATGTAAATTATTTGCTTCTACATTATTTACACGTATAGAAAAAGGAGTTTTAGCTTTTACTAAAACCCCTCTTTCATTGTGTTTATTTAATTTCTTCTGGAATAAACCAATATTCGTCTTCGTTCTCTTTTTCCATAAATTGTTTGAACTCATCTGATTCATAGGCATCTTTTATCGCTTTGGCCCATTCTGTATCCGCATTTTTTTCATCGACTACTGCTACTAATTCTAAATCTTTTAAAATATCTTCAAATAATAAACTTTCAGCTGGATTTAATCCAGATGCATAGACGATACTACCAGGAATAATTCCATAATCAACATCATCTAATGCTCTCGGTATTTGCGCAGAATCCATTTCCTGTATATTTAAATCATATTTATTTTCAACAATATCATTTTGTGTTACTTTTATTAATTCTACATCGTCTTTTAACGTAATAAGTTCTGCTTTTTGTAATAAAGCATAAGCACGAGCAGCATTGGATGGATCCTTTGGAATAGCAATACTATCCCCTTCAGAAATGTCATCTAAAGAATCCTTCTTCCCAGGAAAAATACCTGTTGGAACCGTTGGAATTGGTGTTACTTTTGTTAAGTTGGCATTTTTTTCTTCATTAAAATTTGTATAATATGCTGTATGTTGATCAACGTTTAAGTCGATAGACCCTTCATCTAAAGCAATGTCTGCTTGTAGTAATTCTGTAAATTCAACTGTTTCAATCGTATAACCATTTTCTTCTAAGATTGGTTTAATTCCATTTAAAAATAATTCACTATAAGGTCCTGGTGATGTTCCGACTTTTATAGTCGTTTTCTCTTCTCCTTCTTCATTATTATCGTTTCCGCATGCAGCTAACACAAATAAAACTGTGACACTAATAAACAAAAACATCCATTTCTTCATTTTTTTCTCCCCTTTAATCCCTATTAATTTCATATGATTAATCATATAGAATTATAAACATGAAATTTGCGCCTGTCAATTTTAATGCGTATAATTCAGATTGATTTTATATGAATTAATCGCTATACTATGTTTATAGATTTATTGTCTGTTAGAAATGGGGAGAAAAATGATTAAGTTAGAAGATGTAACGAAAGTATTTAAAGTAAAAGATAAAGAAATAAAAGCATTACATAATATTTCCTTACACATAAATAAGGGAGATATATTTGGAGTGATTGGATTAAGTGGTGCAGGTAAAAGTACGTTAATTCGTACAATTAATTTTTTAGAACGACCGACCTCTGGGAAAGTAATAGTAGAAGGTGAAGCATTACACGCATTAAAAAAACAACAGTTACGTCAAGTTCGTAAAAATATTGGAATGATTTTTCAGCATTTTAATTTATTACAAACGAAAACAATTTTTCAAAATGTTGCTATTCCACTCATTTTAGAAAAGCAGAATAAACAAGCTATTCGTGAAAGAGTTATGGAATTACTCAGTTTTGTCGGCTTGGAAGATAAAGCAAATGATTATCCAAGTCAGCTTTCTGGTGGCCAGAAGCAGCGTGTTGGGATTGCCCGTGCTTTAGCTACAAATCCGTCTATTTTATTATGTGATGAAGCAACATCAGCATTAGATCCACAAACAACAGATTCTGTTTTAGATTTATTAAAGAAAATTAATGAAACATATAATATAACGATTGTCATGATAGCACATGATATGAACATTATTAAAAAAATATGTCATCGAGTTGCAGTAATGGAAGATGGGAAAATTATTGAAACTGGAGATGTAATCGATGTGTTTAAAGAACCTAAGCATGCTTCAACAGAAAAATTTGTGGAGACAGTTGTTCATCGTAACATACCAAGTTCCATTTATACATTAATGGAAAAAAAGAAAGATGGAGTATTCATACAAATACCATTTATCAACGATCAAACAGGTACATTAGTAAGCACCCTTAGTAAAGAATTTCAATTAGATGTGGATATGGTTTATGCGTCGATGGATGAAATTAAAGATGATCAAGTAGGTTTTATGGTACTACATCTTTTAGGTACGGAAAATGACATCCAAAACGGTTTACAATATATAAAATCGAATAATATGACGTATCAGGAGGTAGGAAGAAATGTTTGAAACAACCGTTACAACGGAACAATTTATTCAAGCGATGGTAGATACATTTTACATGGTTGGTTTTTCTTTAGTTGTAGGGTCTATCATTGGGATTCCATTAGGTATTTTACTAGTAGTTACAAAACCGAATGGCATTTTACAAAACAAGGTCGTTTTTAATTTACTGAATCCGATAATTAATATGTTCCGCTCTTTGCCATTTATTATTTTACTCGTTGCAATCATACCATTTACAAGATTTATTACAGGTACATCCATTGGAACATCAGCAGCTATTGTGCCTTTAATAGTATATGTCGCACCTTTTATTGCGAGATTAGTGGAAAACTCTATATTAGAAGTAGATGACGGAATTATAGAAGCCGCAACTTCTATGGGAGCAACCCCATTACAAACAATATGGTATTTTTTATTACCTGAAGCATTGGGTTCTTTAGTATTAAGTTTAACTACTGCTTCAATTAGTTTATTAAGTGCAACTGCTATGGCGGGTGCAGTTGGTGGTGGAGGAATTGGAGATTTGGCAATAAGTTATGGATATGAAAGATTCGACTCCTTTATTATGCTCGTGACAGTGATTACATTAATTATTATCGTTCAAATTATGCAATCGATCGGTAATTTTATTGCCGTAAAATTAAGAAAATGATGTTTCACATATGAAAAAGATCCTATCTACTCTGTTCTGAGTAATAAGATCTTTTTTTATATGTCATATATGTTATGAATGTAAATTTCTATATTTACCACTGTAGAAAATAACAGGTTCTCCACTTTCTATTTTTAATTCGGTTACTTCTCCGAGAATAATTGTATGGTCTCCTGCTTCTACTTTATTATATACTTTACAAGATAGCGCAGCTAAACTATTTTCAATTACCGGTACACCGTCTAAGTATTCAAACGGGATAGGTCGATCCGCTTCTTTTTGTCGTGCAAAAATCATGGAATAATCTTGTTGATTGTCTTGAAGCACACTTACCCCGAAGGTTTCTGCCTTCATTAATTTTTCATACATACTAGCTGTATGGTCGATTGAAATCGCAATCAATTTTGGTTCTAAGGAAATAGACATAAACGCATTTACTGTCATCCCTCTATCTTCACCTTCATCATTTATTGTAACGATTGTAATCCCCGTTGCAAACCTTCCCATCGCATCTCGAAATAAACGATCTTCCATATACGCTTCATCCCTTCATCTCTCTATTCATACTATTCATCATATCAAATGTTCTATGTAGATAAAAATGATTTGTTTAGTCAGTTTACATAATAATATTATTGGAAACTTCCTTCATGTTATAAAAATTACCTCTAGAAAATTCCCATCATTTTCTAGAGGTATAGAATTATACTGGATATACACCATGTTTACGATCTGTGAAATGATAATTCTTCGATTCATACATGTCAAATCGTTTAGCTAGTTGTTTTCTCGTTTCATTCGGCTGAATAATATCATCAATGACAAGTTCAGATGCCAAACGAAATACGTCGATATCGTCTTTATATTCTGCTTGTTTTTGTAATATAAAATCACGGCGTTCTTCTTCTGGTAAAGAGGCAATTTTATTTGCATATACAGCATTAATCGCCGCTTCAGGCCCCATAACAGCAATTTGTGCGGTTGGATATGCTAAAGTTGCATCTGTTTCAAATGCTGGTCCTGCCATAGCATAAAGGCCTGCTCCATATGCTTTACGGACAACGAGAGAAATTTTCGGTACCGTCGCTTCACTCATCGATGCAAGCATTTTTGCTCCATGACGAATAATTCCTTGTTGTTCCACTTTCGTCCCAATCATAAATCCTGGAACATCCATTAAGAAAAGTAATGGAATATTAAATGCATCACATAATTGGACGAATTTAGCCGCTTTATCGGCTGAATCTGGGAATAAAACTCCTCCTTTTACACGCGGTTGGTTGGCGATAATGCCAATCGCTTTTCCTTCTAAACGTGCAAAACCGGTAATTAATTCTCCAGCAAATAATTTTTTAATTTCACAAAAAGAATCTTCATCAATGATACGATTAATTAACTCATACATATCAAAAGGAACATTTTGATTTTCTGGAATGATATCTGTAATATCTTTTTCCATCACTTTTGTTTCTACAGATTGTATAGCTTTTGGTTTATGACGGAAATTTTGTGGGAAATACGTTAAATATTTACGAGCAAACTGTAATGCTTCTTCTTCTGTTTGAACTAGTACATCTCCACACCCAGAAACAGAACAGTGCATTTTTGCTCCACCCATTTCTTCTAATGTCACCTTTTCTCCAATGACCATTTCTGCCATTCTCGGTGAACCAAGGTACATCGAAGCATTTCCTTCTACCATGACAACGATATCACTAAACGCTGGAATATATGCTCCACCAGCTGCGGATGGACCGAATAATAAACAGATTTGCGGAACACGTCCAGATAGTTTAATTTGATTATGGAAAATACGTCCTGCCCCACGTCTGCCAGGGAACATTTCGATTTGATCTGTAATTCGAGCACCAGCTGAGTCCACTAAATAGAGCATTGGTACTTCTAAGTTTAATGCTGTTTCTTGAATACGGATGATTTTCTCAACGGTACGTTTTCCCCATGATCCTGCTTTTACTGTTGAATCGTTCGCCATGACACAAACAGTTTGTCCATTTATTTTTCCAATTCCTGTTACAACACCATCTGAAGGTAGATCATCTTCCATGCAATTGGCGAAAAATGCGTCTTCTACTTCGATTCCTTCATCAAATAATCGTTCTAAACGTTTGCGAACGAATAATTTTCCTTTTGCCTCATTTTGTTCGTGGTATTTTTCTTTTCCACCTTTATTAATCGTATCTATTCTTTTATTTAAATCATCTACATAGCTCATAGGAAACCTCCTATTATTATTTCCCCTCATAATTAGGTTTGCGCTTTTCTTTAAACGCTTGTAAACCTTCGAGGCGATCTTTCGTCGGTATCGTTTGTAAATAGCTTAAACGCTCGATTTGTAATGCTGTTTGTAAATCCGTTTCCATCCCATTTGTGATGGCCAGTTTGGCTTGTTTTACTGCAATCGGACCGTTTGCAGCAATTTTTTGTGCCATTTTAATTGCTGCTTCTTTTGCGCATGATTCTGTCACTTGTTCTACCAAACCTAACTGTAATGCCTCTTGTGCTGTTACAGGGGTGGCAGTATAAATAAGTCGTTTCGCTTGGCCGAGTCCAATTAAACGTGTTAATCGTTGTGTTCCACCAGCACCTGGAATAATGGCTAACGATGTTTCTGTTAACCCTACCTTAACATGTTGACTTGCAATGCGAATATCACATGCAAGTGCTAATTCTAGTCCACCACCAAAGGCTACTCCATTTAGTGCAGCGATAACTGGTACCTTAATTTGTCCGATGCGGTTAATTGTATCACCAATATATGTAACAGCCTCGACAACTTCTGTCTCATTCATGTCGCGTCGTTCTTTTAAGTCTGCTCCAGCTGAAAAGGCCTTTTCTCCTGTACCAGTTATGATTACAGCTCGGATGGAGTTATCTGCATGAATCATATCAATTGTTTCATTTAATGTATGTAATGTCGCTTTACTCAAAGCGTTAGCGGCTTTTGGACGATTAATCGTAACGACTAATATATTGTCAGCTATTTTTTCCGTTACAATAAGTTGGGACAATATGTTCGCCTCCTATTATCCGATGACGCAAATAACGTCGCCTTCATTTATAAAATCGCCTTCATTTACTTTAATTTCTTTTACTTCTCCGGCAACTTCTGTTTGATGTGGAATTTCCATTTTCATTGATTCCAAAATCGCTACATCTTGACCTGCTGTTACAGTATCCCCTACATTTACTACGATTTTCCACATATTTCCTGCCATACTTGCTTTAATTTCTGTCATATTAAATTCCTCCCAAATATATTATACATGTTGTTCTACGTAATGAATGGTAATAGCTCCCTCTTGGAAAGCTTTATCATGTAAGACAGATAAAATCATCGGAATATTTGTCTTAATACCTTCAATTTTATAGTTTTGTAACGTTCCAATCAAATGTTTTATTGCTTCATGACGATTTTCCTTCGTTACAATGACTTTTGCAATCATTGGATCATAAAATGGTGTTACTTGATACCCTTCTGTTACAGCAGATTCCATCCGTACATTTGGATCATTTGGCTCTACATAGGTTGTAATTGTGCCAGGTGAAGGAAAAAAGGTTGTTGGGTCCTCGGCATAAATCCGTACTTCGATTGAATGATTTTGAGCAGTAATATCAGATTGATTGAATGATAGTGTTTCTCCTCTTGCAATCCGTATTTGCTGTTCAATTAAATCATATCCTGTAATTTCTTCCGTTACTGGATGTTCCACTTGAATACGAGTATTCATTTCTAAAAAATAGAAATTTTCATCTTTATCAACGAGAAATTCCATTGTCCCTGCATTTGTATAGCCAATTTTTTTTATTGCTTCTACGGCTATTGTTGCCATTTTATTACGGGTAGATTCTGAAATATATATTGCACGTGCTTCCTCGATTACTTTTTGATTCCGACGTTGAATGGAACATTCACGTTCAAAAAAATGTACTACATTTCCATGCTGATCTGCTAATAGTTGTATTTCAATATGACGCGCATCCCCAATATACTTTTCCATATACATTGCACCATTACCGAAAAACATTTGCGCGCGTTTCGTGTTGTTTTCGAATGCCGTCTTTAATGTTTGTTCATCATGGACGACTTGCATCCCAATACCGCCACCTCCTGCAGAAGCCTTTAACATGACTGGATACCCGATTTTTTTAGCTATTTCCTTCGCTTCTTCTAACGTCGGGATTGCTTCAGTCGTACCTTTTGCGATTGGTACACCAACTTTTTCCATCATATTTCGAGCCGTAATTTTATCGCCCATTTGCTCCATCACACTTCCTGATGGGCCGATAAACGTTATTCCCTCTTCTTCACATTTTTTTGCAAAAGTACTATTCTCACTCATAAAACCGTATCCTGGATGGATGCCATCCACTTCATGTTCTTTTGCTATTTGAAAAATTTTATCCATATTCATATAACTTTCATTTACTTGATTGCCACCGATTAAATAACTTTCATCTGCCATAGAAACATAAGGTGCAAGCTGATCTGCTTCAGAATAAATAGCAATTGTTTTGATATCCATTTTTTTGCATGTTCGAATAATTCTCGCAGCTATTTCTCCACGATTGGCAATTAAAATACATTTCATGTGAACTCCTCCTAACTTTATTCACCTATGAAAGAATAGATAAGTTTTCCTTATCCTATCATATAAAATTATCTTACAAATCCCCACTTTTGTCTACATATTCTATTTCTCTCATACCTTCCATCTAGCTACAGAACATGGTATACTTTCAAACATAAAGTAAAAGTTAAGAGGGGTTTTCTATGGAATTTAATGAATTAAAAGAAACATTTGTTCAAAAAGTGATGAATGAACTATTTATCCATGGAACGATAAGTCAACCACGTCAAAAATCGAATGATTTAAAACGCGTCCGTTTAAAGAAAATTGCACTACAAAATGAATTATACATCCAGTTTGAATATCAATATGAACGTATCATGAAACATGAAAATATATTACTTAAAGATATCGGACACGTCTTAGATCCTTTACTAGAAGAGTTCCGTCAAGTGCATGCACAATTTGAAACGGAACAAATTCATATTCAAATTTCTAAAAAGTTTAAAGTAATGTGGAAAACAACCAAGGAGGTTGTAAAGAAAACAGCAACATTAGAGCATAATCGAAAGAAAAATTATTTATTAGATGAAAACACGGTTCATCCTTTTTTAGTTCGTTTAGGTGTGCAAACGGAAACTGGTCAAATAAAAAAAGCACATTATGATAAATTTCGACAAATTAATCGATTCATCGAATATATTGACGATGCAATCGAATATTTACCAAAAAATCGCACCGTTCGCATTTTAGATTTCGGTTCCAGAAAATCTTATTTGACGTTTGCACTATATCATTATTTACATGTCGTAAAAGGATATGATATTCAAGTAACAGGATTAGATTTAAAAAAAGAAGTGATCGAACATTGTCAGCAAATTGCGAATGATTTACAGTACGAACATTTACAATTCCTCGTTGGGGATATTAATGATTTTAATGAGGAAACTTCTGTCGATATGGTCGTCACATTACATGCATGTGATGTAGCGACAGATATGGCATTAGCTCGGGCAGTTAGATGGGGAGCGAACGTTATTTTAAGTGTGCCATGTTGTCAACATGAGTTATTCTCACAAATGGATGCACCAGCATTAGATGTTTTATTACAACACGGTCTAATGAAAGAACGATTTGCTGCACTTGCAACAGATGCAATTCGAGCAGAAATATTGTCTTTAGTTGGCTATGAGACGCAATTATTAGAGTTTATTGATATGGAACATACACCAAAGAACATTTTAATCCGAGCTTATTATACTGGAAAAGAAAGTACGAAAGCTGCTATGAAAAAATATGAGTCGTTCCGTGATTTACTCACAGCAAAGCCATTTTTAGAAAAAGAGTTACATGAACATTTATACGTGAAAAAGTGAGTTGCAATAAGGTAAGAGGTGTCTCAATTGCTCCCATCAAATAAATTGATACAAAAACAGGAACGATACATCGCCATGACGTAAAGTTCCTGTTTTTTCTCTATTTGTTTTTAACGATATCTATACATTGTTCACGTAATTTGTATTTTTGGATTTTCCCACTAGCTGTCATTGGATACGTTTCAAAGAAGTGAATAAACTTTGGAACTTTGTGCCATGAAATATTGTCTAAACAAAATTGTCTTATAGCTTCCTCTGTCACTTCACTACTTTCTTTTCGTTTAATACAAGCCATAACGACTTCCCCATATTTTTCATCTGGAATGCCGATCACTTGCACATCAATAATTTCTGGATGACGGTATAAAAATTCTTCAATTTCACGTGGATAAATATTTTCCCCACCACGAATGATGACATCTTTGATACGCCCAGTAATCGAATAATAGCCATTTTCATCTACTTTCGCTAAATCACCTGAATGTAGCCACCCATTTTCATCCATCGCCTCTTTTGTTGCTGCTTCATTTTTATAATATCCCTTCATCACATGGTAACCACGTGTAATGAGTTCACCTTGCTCATTTGGCGGCAGTTCTTCCTTCGTTTCTGGGTCGATGATTTTTGCTTCTATATCGGGATGAATTTTTCCTACGGTACTAACGCGTAATTCTACCGGATCATCTACGGTTGTTTGTGTAATGACGGGAGATGTTTCTGTCAGACCGTAAGCAATCGTAATTTCGTTCGCTCCCATTTTATCCATTACTGCTTGCATTACTTCAATTGGACAGTTAGATCCAGCCATAATACCTGTACGCAAATGACTTAAATCATATTCAGCAAAATTAGGCTCATTTAATTCTGCAATAAACATCGTCGGTACTCCGTGTAGCGCTGTACATTTTTCTGATGCGACCGCTTCTAATACTTTTTTTGCATTAAATTGTTCAACAATGACCATCGTAGATCCTTTAACAACTGCTGTTAAAATACCTAATACACAACCAAATGTATGAAAAAATGGTACTGGAATACATAAACGATCTTCGTTTGTTAAACGCATTCTGTCCCCAATTCGTTTCGCATTGTTGATGATATTGTAATGAGATAACATAACACCTTTAGGAAATCCTGTCGTTCCAGAAGTATATTGCATATTAATGACATCATCATAATGTAAACTATTTTTGCGATTTTCGAATACATCTGCTTCAACAGTTTCTCCTTTATCGCTTATATCTGAAAATGTGAATGCAAAATTACGCGATTCTTCATCCATGACGATAATATTTTTTAAATATGGCAATGTTTCGGATTGTAGCTTTCCTTTTTCAGATGTTTTTAATGACGGGCATATTTTTTCTAAAATATCTAAGTAGTTCGTATGTTTATAATGGTTCGCCATAATTAATGTCGTTGCATCTGATTGTTGCAATAAATATTCTAATTCAAATGCTTGATAGTTCGTATTAACCGTAACAAGTACCGCACCAATTTTTGCAGTTGCAAATTGCGAAATAATCCATTCAACTTTATTATCAGACCAAACTGCGATATGGTCCCCTTTTTTGATACCGATAGATACTAATCCTTTGGCAAAGTCATTTACACGATTATTAAACTGTTCATACGTTAAACGTAAACCATGTTCGGGATAAACTAAAGCCTCATGGTTCGGATGTTTTTCTACTTGCCGTTCCAATAATTGTCCGATAGTATGTTCCATAAAGTTCATATATTACCCTCCAACATTAACAACCTAAGTGTCGTGCAATAACGACACGTTGGACTTCAGATGTACCTTCTCCAATAACGAGCAATTTTGCATCACGAAGCAATCTTTCTACTTCATATTCTCTCATATAACCATATCCGCCATGGATTTGAATAGCTTCATCTGCTGAGCGTACAGCCGTTTCAGTTGCAAATAATTTGGCATATGCTGCTTCTTTTGAAAAAGCTTTCCCTCGGTCTTTCAACCAAGCAGCTTTTATTACCATATTTCTAGCTAATTCAACTTCCATCGCCATATTAGCTAATTTAAATTGAATTGCTTGAAAACTACTAATCGGCTTTCCGAATTGAGTACGCTCTTTTGCATATGCTAATGCACGATCTAATGCTGCTTGCGCAATACCTACTCCTAGTGCACCAATTGAAATACGACCACCATCTAATGTTTTTAAAAACTGTTTAAATCCAGCTTCTTTGTCTCCTAATAAGTTTTCTTTCGGGATACGAACATCTTCTAAAACGATCTCTGCAGTATCAGAACCACGAACTCCCATTTTATCGTAGTTACTCGTAATTGTTACCCCTTTCGTATTTGTTGGTACGATAAATGCGGAAATAACATTACGTCCTTTTTCGTTTTTACCTGTAACTGCTGTAACAATTAATGTTTCTGCAAAACTAGCATTCGTAATAAAACATTTTTCACCATTAATGACATACTGATCGCCTTCTAAAACAGCAGTAGTTTTTGTTCCACCCGCATCTGATCCTGCATTCGGTTCCGTTAAACCGAAAGAAGCTAATGCACGTCCTTCAGCTAAAGGTTGTAAATACGTCTTTTTTTGTGTTTCGGTTCCGAACATATTAATTGGGGAAGCACCTAAAGAAACAGCAGCTGCATAACTTAATCCAGTACTTCCACATACACGACCAATTTCTTCTACTGCTAATGCATATGAAATTGTATCTGCACCAGCACCACCATATTCTTCTGGAATTGGCAATCCTAACAAACCTAATTCACCCATTTGATCAAAGATGTCTTTTGGAAATTTCGCATCCCGGTCAATCTCAATAGCGCGTGGTGCAATGACATCATTTGCAAAATCACGAACCATTTGACGAATCATCTCTTGTTCTTTCGTAAATTCAAAATTCATGTTCTTCCTCCTCTTAAATTTTCTCTCTTTATGTATAAACGTATAAGTATTCTTATTTTAATACATTTATTCGATTATTGCACAATATTAATTATGACCTGGTATAAAAATATTAATATTCTTATAAAATATCACTCTTTTTTATACATAAAATCGAAAGGCTTCCCGTAATATGCACATATGAAAATTGCTATTTATTACGAAAAGCCTCTTTTATTAATTTTCTTCTATATCAAATATTTTTTCATATGGTGTGTCTGTTACAATTTCTTGAATATTTCCTTCGTTTTCTGTATCAATGACGAAGGAACCGTTACTTTGTCTATCACTAATTGGTAATCCATATGGAATTAATTCTACTTTTTCTTCATCTGATGTAATGAAGTGTAATTTTTCATCTTTTTCTAAAATAAAAAATCCTTGAATACGATGTGGTTTTGATTTTAATTCCCGAAGCATCATTACACCCCGTCTAGCTCTAGAAGAACGTTCAAAAACTTGCAATGTCATTCGTTTACATGCACCTCTTTGTGTTACGATAATTAAGTTTGGATCTTCAGATTCATGTAAAATTTGACCATTTACGACATAATCATCATCTTTTAATTGAATACCTATGACACCGAGGGCACGTTGTCCGATGGGACTAATATCTGCTTCATTAAACCATAAACCATATCCTAAATGTGTTGCAATAAAGATATCTTGTTTTCCATCTGTTTCAAAGACGTTAACGACTTCATCGCCATCACGTAAGTTTAAAGCAATTAAACTACGACTATAACGATTTGACTCATACAAATCTTGGGTTGATTTTTTCACCATTCCTTGTTTAGTGAAGAATAAAATAAACTTTTTGTTGGAAAATTCTCGCACAGGAATACATTGAACGACTTCTTCATGCTGTTCCATCGTCGTCATATTTGATAAATGAATCCCCATATCTTTCCACCTAATATCTTGTAACTCATATACCGGAATACAAATATATTTTCCAAGGTTCGTAAAAATTAGGAGGTTATCAGTCGTATCTATCTCCATTAAGCGTAATAGATGGTCAGTAGGTTTCATCGTTAAATCTTCTTTATTGGAAGCGGCATAAGAACGAAGGCTAGTACGTTTCACATACCCTTCTTTTGTTACGGAAACGACGACCGTTTCATTTGGAATGGTTACTTCAATATTAATATTGATTTCTTCAATTTCCGCTTCAATTTTAGTAAGACGTTCTGTTTTATATTCTTTTTTAATTCGTTTTAATTCATTTTTAATCGTATTTAATAGCTTTTTAGGACTTGCTAAAATCGCTTCATACTGAGCAATATGTTTTTCTAACGTATCTTTTTCTTCTTGTAATAATGTAATATCCGTATTCGTTAAACGATATAATTGCAATGCCAAAATTGCTTCAGCTTGTTCATCTGAAAATTTATAGCGAGCAATCATTTTTTGTTTAGCATCTGCTTTGTTTTCAGAATGGCGGATGAGATGAATTAATTCATCTAAAATAGAAATAGCTGTCATTAAACCTTCTACAATATGCGCCCGCTCTTTTGCTTTTTTAAGGTCGAATGTCGTTTGTCTTGTAATGACATCTTTTTGGTGAGCAATATATGCATCTAACACAGCTGGTAACGACAATAGCTTTGGTGTTTTATCTTCAATCGCAACCATATTATAATTGTAGGACACTTGTAAGTCGGTATTTTTATACATGAAGTTTAAAATACCTTCTGCATCTGCATCTTTACGCAATTCGATAACAATTCTCAATCCCTCACGGTCTGTTTCATCCCGTACTTCTTGAATCCCTTCTACTTTTCTTTCTGCATGAAGTTCATCCATTTTACGGACTAAGGTAGCTTTGTTTACATCATAAGGAATTTCATCGATCACGATTTGTTCACGGTTTCCTTTTCCTTTTTCAATGGTTGCATTACCACGTAAAATCACGCGACCTTTTCCTGTTTCAAATGCTTGTTTTATGCCATCGACCCCTTGTACAATTCCACCGGTTGGAAAGTCTGGACCTTTTATTTTAGTCATTAACTCATCGACAGTTGCATTTGGTTGCTCCATTTTCAATACAACTGCGTCAATCACTTCTGCTAAATTATGTGGTGGAATATTTGTCGCATAACCAGCTGATATACCTGTAGAACCATTAATTAACAGGTTGGGTAATTTAGCTGGAAAAACAGTCGGTTCCTCTGTCGTATCATCAAAGTTAGGAATGAAATCGACCGTTTCCTTTTCAATATCTTTTAGTAACTCTGTCGTTATTTTTGATAAACGAGCTTCCGTATAACGCATGGCTGCTGCAGGATCACCATCAATACTTCCATTATTCCCGTGCATTTCCACTAATTCATAACGCATTTTCCAATTTTGACTTAATCGGACCATCGCATCATAAACGGATATATCTCCATGTGGATGATAGTTACCGATCACGGTCCCGACGGTTTTCGCGGCTTTACGAAAGTTTTTATCATGTGTATTTTTATCCATATGCATTGCATATAAAATACGACGTTGTACAGGTTTTAATCCATCACGTACATCTGGGAGTGCTCGGTCTTGAATAATATATTTACTATAACGACCAAAACGGTCCCCGATGACGTCTTCAAGAGGTAATTCAATGAATTGATTTGCTTGAGACATAATCATTCTCCTTTTACACGTTCAAAATCTTATTTATCTAGTATGTTTTCATCTTCCTCTAAACCGAAAGCGACATTTTCTTCAATCCATGAACGACGTGGTGCCACCTTGTCCCCCATTAATGTCGTTACTCTTCTTTCAGCTTGTGCCATATTATCCATCGTTACACGTACTAATGTACGCGTTGTAGGATTCATCGTTGTTTCCCATAGCTGGTCTGCATTCATTTCTCCTAGACCTTTATAACGCTGAATCATATAGCCGGATTTGAATTTTTTAATCGCTTGTTCAAGTTCTTTTTCTTCCCAAGCGTAAATAATTTGTTCTTTTTTTCCTTTTCCTTTAGAAATTTTATATAAAGGTGGTAAAGCGATATATACTTTTCCCGCCTCAATAAGGGGGCGCATATGACGATAGAAAAAAGTCAATAGTAATACTTGAATATGTGCCCCATCCGTATCTGCATCTGTCATGATAATGATTTTATCATACCGAGCATTATCGACATTAAAGTCAGAGCCAACACCAGCTCCAATCGTATGAATTATCGTAGCAATTTCTTCATTTTTCATAACATCTTCTAATTTTGCTTTTTCCGTATTAATTACTTTTCCTCGTAACGGTAAAATCGCTTGAAAAACTCGGTCTCTTCCTTGCTTGGCAGATCCACCAGCTGAATCACCCTCAACTAGAAACAGTTCGTTTTTAGTGTAATCACGTGATTGTGCAGGTGTTAATTTTCCACTTAATAAAGTATCATTACGTTTTCTTTTCTTCCCATTCCGTGCATCTTCTCTTGCTTTTTGTGCAGCCTCTCGAGCTTCTTTTGCTTTAATCGCTTTCGTTAATAAGCTTTTAGCGATTTCTCTGTTTTCCTCTAAAAAATATGTCAGTTTTTCAGAAACGACACTGTCGACGACAGAACGAACTTCTGGTGTACCTAATCTACCTTTTGTTTGTCCTTCAAATTGTAAATATTTTTCAGGAACTCGAACAGAAATGACCATCATTAATCCTTCACGAATATCATTTCCATCTAAGTTTTTATCTTTTTCTTTTAAAATATCTGTTCTTCTTGCATAATCATTAAATGTTCTTGTAATTGCACTTCTTGCTCCTACTTCATGTGTACCCCCGTCTTTTGTGCGAACATTATTTACGAATGAATGCATGTTTTCTACATAGCTATCTGAAAACTGCATTGCAATATCGACTTCGATTTCGTCTTCCTTTCCTGAAAATGAAAGCACATCGTGTAAAGAATCTTTTCCTTCATTTAAATAATTGATAAATGAAATAAGCCCATCTTCATAATGGTATACTTCTTCTAAATCCGTACGTTCATCTTTCAGCGTAATTTTAATACCACTTAATAAAAACGCTGACTCTCGTAAACGATCACTAATTGTTTCGACTTTATATTCCGTCGTTGTAAAAATAGCCGGATCTGGTTTAAAGCGAATTTGTGTCCCTACTTGTCTTGTGTTGCCGACTTCTTTTAATGGAGCAACAGGATGGCCTCCATTTTCAAAGCGTTGTGTATATTTTTTTCCATTACGACAAGTTGTTACTTCGAGCCATTCACTTAATGCATTTACAACCGCTGCACCAACTCCATGTAACCCCCCACTTGCCTTATAACCACCTTGGCCAAATTTTCCACCTGCGTGTAACACGGTGAAAATAACTTCTGTTGTCGATACTCCTGTTTCATGTTGTCCAGTAGGAATACCACGTCCATCATCTTTAATGGAGACACTATTATCTTTATGCAATATTACATCAATTTCATTTCCGTACCCTGCTAATGCTTCATCTACTGCGTTGTCAATAATTTCATAAGCTAAATGATGTAATCCTTTTACATCCGTACTACCAATATACATTGCAGGTCTTTTTCGTACGGCATCTAGTCCTTCTAATACTTGTATCGATTGTTCATCATAATTCATAGAAGTATCACTCAATGTACCTCGACTCCTTTAACTTTCACTTCCATCACTGTATAAAATATTATACGGTTATTCATTCAGATTTCAATTGTTCATTACATTTTACCGAATAAAAAGAGATGACGATTGTGTCATCTCTTTTCGTTCTCTTTTACTATAATAACACTGCATGCAACACTTTTATACATAAATCCATTATTACAGTAAACTCATGTTCTTTCAATGTTTTATATGCTTCTTCATTTGATACACCTTGTTGTGCCCAAAAAACTTTACAATCTGTTTGAATTGCTTCCTCTGCAACTTGTGGTAGAAACTCTGATCTTCTAAATACATTAATAATATCAATTTTTTCTTCAATGTCAGTTAATCTAGTATATGCCTTTTCTCCTAGTACTTGATCAACTTTTGGATTTACTGGAATAATTTTGTAGCCAGCTTTTTGCATTGCTTCAGCAATTTGATAAGAAGTTCTAGCGGGATTATCAGATAAGCCGACAATTGCAATTGTTTTTGATTCTTTTAAAATTGTTTTAATAGTTTCATTTGGAGGATTTTTCCATGTCATTGTACATACCACCTTTATATGTAAATTGAAAACGATTTAATTACCTTTACTTTACCATATTTTCCTCTATTTAAAAAATATTGCGTATTTCAACATTGTTCGTACTGTTTTATAAAAAATTATGCTAAACTAAATAATTAGAACAAAGAATAAAGAAAAGAAAGTGGGACGAGAAAGTGGAATATGTTATTTTTATTATTATCGCTTATTTATTAGGGTCGATCCCTTCTGCGTTAATTGTAGGAAAAATCGGCTACAATATAGATGTTCGAGAACACGGAAGTAAAAATATGGGGGCAACGAATGCCTTTCGTGTTCTAGGTAAAAAAGCTGGCATTATTGTCACAATTTCAGATATTTTAAAAGGAACATTAGCAACAATTGCTCCTCTTATTGGAGCTATGTTTATGGATGTGGAAGTGTCCCGTTTATTGATAGGTATATTTGCTGTAATTGGTCATACATATCCTATCTTCGCAAAATTTAAAGGTGGGAAAGCAGTTGCTACATCTGGTGGAGTTATTTTAGGTATTAATCCTTTATTATTTTTAGCAATCGTCGCAACGTTTTTAATTACGTTAAAAATAACGAAGTATGTTTCTTTATCATCGATGTTAACTGGTGTTATCGCAACGATTATTAGTGCGTTTTTGCACGATTTATTACTATTTTGCATGATATTATTTTTAACAATTTTTGTTATTATTCGTCATCGTGAAAATATAAAGCGTATTAAAAATAAAACTGAACCTAAAATTACATGGATGTAAACGTACGAATCCAAATAATTGAATCTGTTTTATTGCTTCACGTATACTAATGATAGTATCTATTCTTTGTAAAGGATGTCTATGAAACATGATGAAACATTTATTCATGGGAATTGTTCGATTTTATCAAAAGTTTATAAGTCCTATTAAGCCACCAACCTGTCGATTTTATCCTACTTGTTCACATTATAGTTTACAAGCATATGAAAGATTTGGTGCATGGAAAGGTACTTATTTAACTATAAAACGTATTTTAAAATGTCACCCATTTCATCCTGGTGGAATTGATTTTGTACCAGAAAAAGAGGAAAAGAATAATTCACATAGCTAGGAGTTGTTTTCATTGGAATTACATGTCACAAAAAAAGCAGTTCAATGGTATAAGGAAGAATTATTAGTAGACGAAGGGATGACAATTCGATTTTTCGTTCGATATGGTGGTGTTGGTGGACTCGTTCCCGGATTTTCAATCGGTGTAAAAGTGGAAGAAGAAAATCAGCCACATGTATCTGTTGTTGTCGATGGGATTACATTTTTTGTCTCAGAAGAAGATGCTTGGTATTTTGATGGAAAAGATCTTCATGTCACATATGATGAACAATTAGAAGAACCACAATTTACGTATTTGTAAATTGTGGTTTTATTTTATCGTACTATAATTCTGCTCGATCTTATTTCACTTATTATGCTATAGGGATACGATTGGATTTCTAACTTGCTATGGGGCATCGCTACTTACGTCTTCCTTATACAATATATGAGATTTATAAGTTAAAGCGACGGATATGACCGAACATTTTTTCCTTATATAAAATCTCGCGCTGTCTCTCTTCAAATAAATCAAAATGTGGGTATGATGTGAAATGGATCCATTCTTTTTTAAGTCCATATTGTTGACCCCAATGAATTAAGCGGTCGATATCATTACAACCCACTTTTGTAACGGATGTTGCGGTAGGGAAACGAGGATCTTCCCAATAATGTGTAAGAAAAGCAATTTCACCATTCTTCACTTTCTCTTTCCATAATATGAGTTCTTTTCGTTTAATCCCAAAAGCCACTTTTATCCCTCTTTACTTACTAAACGTTGATATGCTTCATGCCATTTAGGATGTACTTTACGTAATCGAAGCGGACGGAATGTTTTATGATCTACAATGACATGATCTGAAGCTCCTGTTACATACACATCGCCTTTTTCGTCTACAACACGATATTTATAAGTCGTACGAATGCCGTCATACTTCTCTAGCCATGTTTCAATAATGACTGTATTGCCATATCGAGCAGGTTTTTTATATGTAATTTGTAAATCGATGACTGGTGAAACGACCCCATCTTGTTCCATTTCCGCATACTTAAATCCTAGTTGTTCAATTAGTTTTGTTCGTCCGATTTCAAACCAAACTAAATAATTAGCATGATAGACGACACCCATTTGATCTGTTTCCTGATATCTTATTTCAATTTCTGTACGATTAATTACCACGACATTTAACCCCTAACCATATATAAATTATACATTTATTATAACATAGACGAATCATGTAGAAATACTATAAAACAGGGCTTTACCAAATAAAGTTAGTAACTCGATTAAAATCACTTTATACACATTGGTAATTTTGCAGCAATCGTTTCTAATTTCAAGCAGAAAAAATGGTGCCAGTGGATCATTTTTTCTCCACCAACACCATTTATTGTGCTTCTAATTCTTCAAAATAAAATGACAATGCACTTAATGCATATAATGAAGCTGTTTCCGTTCGTAAAATACGCTTTCCTAAACGAACCGCATGTGCTCCATATGATTTTAATTGCTCTACTTCTCGCTTTGAAAAGCCACCTTCTGGACCGATAAACAATAGTACACGGTCTGCTTTTTTAATATGTTTTAATGCTACGTAAAACGAATGATACTCTTCCGTTTTTGCTTCTTCTTCATAAGCAAAAAGAATATGATCATAGATGGACGCATCTTGTAACATGGCATCTAAAGTTCGGATTCCATCTATTTTAGGAATGGATGTGCGATGTGATTGTTCACTTGCTTCCTTTATAATTTTTTCATATCGTGGAAGTTTTTTATTCGTAGCTTTCTGATCCCATTTTGCAACAGAACGATCCATTTGAATAATTTCAAATTTATCTGCACCTAATTCAGTTCCTTTTTGTACGATGAGTTCTAATTTGGAGCCTTTCGGTAATCCTTGTGCGATTGTAACAGATACAGGTAAAGCTTTTTCTTCCATCATTTTCTCTTTCATTTCAAATGTGACAGATCCATCTTGGATTTCAGAAATCATCGCGATAAAACTTTCATCTGATGGGAAACTTAAAATAACTTCATCTCCGCTTTGCATGCGCATTACGTTTATAATATGGTGGGCATCTTCATTCGAAATAGTAACAGTTTGATCATCGTTTATATCATTTTCTATGATAAAATATCGTTGCATCAAAACACCTACTTTTTTGTATCAATAATTAAAAAGATATATGAGAATTATATTAGGCTTCGTTAGCCATTTACCATAAGCATTTTTAGCAGCAATGTATAACAGACGTCATCCAACAAGAGCTACTGTTTCACTGCTCAGAGACGTTTCTTAACCTTTTTTGGCGATGAAACTTACCCAATTGTTCTGTTCATTTTTCTCGATTATTGTAAATCCTTTTTGCTCCATTGCTTCGCATACCATTCTTTCTTTTGATTGAATAATTCCAGATGTAATGAAAAGTCCACCATCTTTTAAATTATCCCATGCATCATCGATTAGCAATAATAAAATATCAGCTAATATGTTTGATACAATGATATCAGCGGTTTGCGATACATTTTTCAATAAATCATTTTGTTTGACGGTAATTTTATGTTGGAAATGATTTAAATCACGATTCATTTTAGTACTGTGCACTGCTACTTCATCTAGGTCATATGCATATACATGCTCTGCCCCTAATAAAACAGCACCGATAGATAATACACCAGAACCAGAACCAACATCCAATATAATATCACCTGGTGTAATCGTTTTTTCAATTGCTTGCATACTTAAAACCGTTGTCGGATGTGTTCCTGTACCAAATGCCATACCAGGATCAATAGAAATGATTTGTTCGTTTTCATTCTTTTTCGTGTAATCTTCCCAACTTGGCACAATCGTTAATGTATCCGTAATAGGCAAAGATGTAAAATATTTTTTCCATTCATTTTCCCAATCTTCTTCTTTTACGTCATGCACAAATACATCATCTAAACCTAAATCAATCTCATACTGAGCCAGTTGGCGAATTTTTTTCACTAACGATTCTTTTTTCGCTTCCCATTGATCATTTGCGACAAAATATGCTTTAATAAATACGCCTTCTTTCGGGAACATATTTTCATTTAATGCATATAATTCTCCATAAAATGCACGTTTCTCCCTTGTTAAAACATGTGGGTCAACGATAACTACACCGTTTGCACCTTCATTATTTAAGACGTTTGATACAGGCTCTATCGCTTCGTTTGTAGTATGATAGACAAATTCTTTCCAATCCATTTCAAGTCACTCTTTTCTTCGAATAAAAGTCGACTATTCCCCTTTAAAAGCTTTTTTAAAACGTTTAAAGATGGTGTCCTCTTCTTCCGATATTGGTGTATTGTCATCCAGTTGATTAAATTCCTTTAATAACTCTTTTTGACGAGATGTTAATTTAGTCGGTGTTACGACACGGACTTTAACATGTTGATCTCCATGGCCATAACCTCGAACGTTCGGTGCCCCTTTTCCACGTAAGCGGAATGTTTTTCCAGTTTGTGTTCCAGCAGGCACTTTAATGTTGACAGCACCATGTACGGTCGGAACTTCAATTTCATCTCCTAATGCTGCTTGGGCAAAAGTGATTGGTAATTCTAAGAAAATATTATCCCCTTCACGTTGGAAAAATTCATGTGGTTGCACATGAACAACAACGAATAAGTCTCCGGCAGGACCACCATTTTTGCCTGGTTCTCCTTTTCCAGATAAACGAATTTGTTGTCCTTCATCGATCCCAGCTGGGATGGTGACTTTAATCGTACTGTTTTTCTTCACTTTTCCAGCACCACGGCAAGTCGTACATTTATCTGTAATAATTTTTCCTTTTCCTAAGCAATGATTACATGTTCTCTGACTTTGTACACGGCCAAATGGTGTATTTTGTTCCACAGTTACATGTCCAGATCCATGACAATTCGAACATGTTGTAGGATTTGTACCAGGTTTTGCACCTGATCCATTACATGTTTCACAATTTTCTTCTTTCGGAATAGTAATTTCCGTTTCCTTTCCAAAAATTGCTTCTTCAAATGTTAATTCCATCGTATATTGTAAATCTGCTCCTTGTTGTGGTGCATTTGGATCTCTTCTTCCACCACCACCGAAGAACATATCAAAAATATCATCCATGCCACCGAAGCCACCAAAGCCTCCACCACCACCGAAGCCTTGTTGTTGGCTTGCATGACCAAATTGATCATATTGTGCACGTTTTTGTTCGTCATAAAGTACTTCATATGCTTCTTTAGCTTCTTTAAACTTTTTCTCAGCGTCGTCTTCCTTGTTCACATCTGGGTGATATTTACGCGCTAATTTGCGGTATGCTTTTCTAATTTCTTCTTTACTTGCGTCTTTCGAGACACCTAATACTTCATAATAATCTCGTTTACTCAAAATATTCACTCTCCTGAAACGATCTCAATCTTATTTATAATACCATTAATGTCATTGCCATAGCAAATGAGTCTCTTAAAAAAAGTCAAAGCCAAGAAATCCTGACTTTGACCTTTTGTTTCTATATATTTATTTCTTTTCATCGTCCACTTCTTCAAAATCTGCATCTACTACATCATCTGATCCAGCTGCATCCCCGTCTGCACCTGCTTGTTGTTGTGCTTGTGCTGCTTGTTCATATAATTTTGTAGCTAACTGTTGAACTTCTGCCTCAAGTGCTTCTTTTTTCGCTTTAATCTCGTCTATATCGTCGCCTTCTAAAGCAGTTTTAAGTTCCTCTTTTAATTGTTCTGCCTTTGCTTTTTCATCATCAGAAACATTTTCACCTAAGTCTTTTAATGTTTTTTCTGTCATAAACACAGCTTGGTCAGCTTCATTACGTAGATCGATTTCTTCGCGACGTTTTTTGTCCGCCTCCGCATTTTCTTCCGCGTCTTTTACCATTTGATCGATTTCTTCATCCGATAAACCTGAAGAAGATTTGATTGTAATCGATTGTTCTTTATTTGTTCCTAAATCTTTTGCACGTACGTTTACAATACCATTTGCGTCAATGTCAAATGATACTTCGATTTGGGGAATTCCACGTGGTGCTGCTGGAATATCTGTTAATTGGAAACGGCCTAATGTTTTGTTATCTGCAGCCATTTCACGTTCCCCTTGTAATACGTGAATATCTACAGCTGTTTGGTTATCTGCAGCAGTTGAGAATATTTGTGATTCACTTGTTGGAATCGTTGTATTACGTTCGATTAATTTTGTCGTAACGCCACCCATCGTTTCAATCCCTAGAGATAATGGTGTTACATCTAATAATAATACGTCTTTTACATCACCTTGTAATACTCCACCTTGAATTGCTGCCCCTAAAGCAACTACTTCATCAGGGTTTACTCCTTTTGATGGTTCTTTACCAGTTTCGTTCTTAATTGCTTCTTGAACAGCTGGAATACGAGTAGATCCACCAACTAAAATTACTTTATCAATATCTGATGCAGAGAAATCCGCATCTTGTAACGCTTTACGTACAGGAACCATTGTTTTCTCTACTAAATCTGATGTTAACTCATCAAATTTTGCACGAGTTAATGTCATTTCTAAATGTAATGGTCCAGCTTCTCCAGCCGTAATGAACGGTAAAGAAATTTGAGTTTGTGATACACCTGATAAATCCTTTTTCGCTTTTTCAGCTGCATCTTTTAGACGCTGTATTGCCATTTTATCTTGTGATAAATCAATGCTATTTTCTTTACGGAATTCTTCTACCATATAGTCGATGATTTTTTTGTCAAAGTCATCCCCACCAAGACGGTTATCCCCAGCTGTTGAGATAACTTCGAATGTACCATCACCGATGTCTAAGATTGATACGTCAAATGTACCTCCACCTAAGTCATATACTAAAATAGTTTGGTCGTCTTCTTTGTCCATACCGTATGCAAGAGCTGCAGCAGTTGGTTCGTTAATAATTCTTTCCACCTCAAGGCCAGCGATAATACCTGCATCACGAGTAGCTTGACGCTCCGCATCGTTAAAGTATGCTGGAACTGTAATAACAGCTTTTGATACTTCTTCACCAATATAACTTTCTGCATACTCTTTTAAATGTTGTAATAAAATAGCCGATACTTCTTGTGGCGTATAATCTTTGTCTTCAATGGTTACTTTGTAATCAGTACCCATATGACGTTTGATAGATTGAATAGTGTTTGGGTTTGTAATTGCTTGGTTTTTTGCAACATTTCCTACTTGTCTTTCGCCATTTTTAAATGAAATAACAGATGGTGTTGTTCTATTTCCTTCTGGGTTAGGAATAACAACTGGTTCTCCACCTTCCATTACTGTTACACATGAATTTGTTGTTCCTAAGTCAATACCAATAATTTTACTCATCATTTATTCTCCTTCTTCTTTAAACTATTTATTAACTTTTACCATTGCTGGACGAATTACTTTATCTTTTAACATATAACCTTTTTGCAATTCTTCTACAACAATATTTGATGCTACTGATCCATCTTCTACTTGCATTACTGCTTGATGAATATTCGGGTCAAATGGTTCATTCACTGCATTAATTGCTGTAACCTCTTCTGATTGCAATGCTTCTGCAAATTGGTTGTAAATCATTTGCATCCCATCCATCAACCCTTTGTTTTCCTCCGTAATTTCTACTTGTAATGCACGTTCGAAATTATCTAATACAGATAAAAGGGCTGTCGCTAATTTTTCGGATTGATATTTTCTTTCCGCTAGTCTTTCTTCGTTCGTACGACGTTTAAAGTTATCATACTCTGCTTGAATACGAAGCATACGGTCTTTTAATTGGGCTGTTTCTTGTTTCAACTGTTCATTTTCTTGTAACACTTCTTCTATATTGATCTCTTCACTTTTTTCAGCATTCGCCTCATGATCTTCCTCTGTTACGTCCTGATTCTCATCGATATTTGTTTCATCGATATCTTCATTCGTAACGTTTTGCTCTTTCGTTTCTTCCAAAACGTACACCTCCGTAATATCCATTACCACGTTACACAATAACATGAATTTTATACAAAATAAACTATAATGGTCATTCTTTTATATGTCAGCTACTCATTACTATGTGGGTAAAAAATTTCGCTTATTTCATCTGACAATGCTTGCATTAATGAAAATACCTTACGATACTCCATCCTCGTTGGACCTATTAATGCAATTTTCCCAGTTTGATTGTCATTTAATTTATACGAAGACGTGATCAAACTGAAGTGTTTAATTGCTTCATGTTCATTTTCATTTCCAATCGATGCTTGAATACCTTCTGATTGTTTCGATAATAAATCAATCATTAGTTGTTCATTTTCCAACATGGTGTAAAAATCGTAAATTTTTTCAACATCTTTAAACTCCGGTTGCATCAGGATGTTTGATTGTCCGCCGACGTAAATTTTTGTACTATCGTCATAAGTTAAAACAGACTGAATATAATCATACATTACTTCATAATTGTGGATATGTTTTTCCATTAATGCATAAACTTCTGATTGTAATGTATATGGTAATTGGACGAGTGGAACATTTTGTAAACGATCATTTAAAATATTCATGAGCTTTTCTAATTCAGACATGGAAATCGTGCTCGGAACAGTGAATGATTTATGTTCCACATGCCCGGTATTCGTCACTAAAATGGCAACAGCAGTCGTATCAGAGATTTTAACTAATTGTACTTGTTTTAATGTTGCATCCATATCATTTGGACCAAGAATGACTGTCGTGTAGTTTGTTAACTGTGATAATAAATCAGCAGATAATTGAACAATTTGTTCAAAATCGACCATTTTATTTTGCATGACATGTTTAATAATATTTAATTCTTTTTGTTTCATTTTTGGTGTAATTATATGGTCGACATAATACCGATACCCTTTTTCAGAAGGGATTCTTCCAGATGAAGAATGTGTTTTTTCGAGTAATGCCATATCTTCTAAGTCTGCCATCACATTTCGAATGGTTGCAGAACTAAGTTGAATCGATTCATCTTTTGATAAAGCACGAGATCCAATTGGGTGCGCCGTATCAATAAAATTATCGATAATTGTTTGTAAGATGAGCAACTGTCTTTCTGTTAACATGTTTATCACCTCTGTTAGCACTCGATCGATGTGAGTGCTAATGCTAATTATAAATTATCAAATCTCATTTTCATTGTCAATTATGTTGACTCTTTTTTATAAAAAAGTAGATGACTGGATTACCATCATCTACTTCGTCTTTTCTATGATTAATTATCATTCAATTGTAATACACTCATGAAGGCCTCCTGCGGAATTTCAACAGAGCCAACCATCTTCATTCGCTTCTTACCTTCTTTTTGTTTCTCTAGTAACTTTTTCTTACGTGAAACGTCCCCACCATATAGCTTCGCTGTTACATCTTTACGTACAGCTTTAATATTTGTTCTGGCAATAATATGGTTTCCAATCGCCGCTTGAACAGGAACTTCGAACTGTTGTCTTGGAATTAATTCACGTAGTTTTTCCGCAATTTGACGGCCACGACTTTGGGCAAAGTCTTTATGAATAATAACGGACAATGCATCAATTGCTTCACCGTGTAATAAAATATCCATTTTCACTAAATCAGATGCTCGATTCTCAATATATTCATAATCTAATGACGCATACCCTTTTGTATGTGATTTCAATTGATCAAAGAAATCAAAAACAATTTCAGACAGTGGTATTTCATATACGACATTGACACGAACATCATCTAAATATTGCATATCAACGAATGACCCACGTTTTCGTTGACAAATCTCCATCACCGGACCAACAAAGTCGTTTGGAACCATGATCGTTGCTTTTACATACGGCTCTAAAATTTGTTCAATTTCAGTTGGCTCCGGCATTTGGGCTGGGTTATCGATACGTAAAACTTCCCCATCTGTTTTATGAACTTCGTAAATAACACTTGGTGCTGTTGTAATTAAATCAATGTTAAATTCTCTTTCAATTCTTTCTTGGATAATTTCCATATGAAGTAAACCTAAAAATCCAGTTCGAAATCCAAAACCTAATGCTTGAGATGTTTCAGCTTCGTATTGTAATGCAGAGTCATTTAATTCTAATCGTTCTAATGCATCACGTAACGGATTATAATCTTCCGAGTTAACAGGATATAAACCACAGAAAACCATTGGATTTAATTTACGATACCCTGGTAGCGGTTCTGTTGCTCCGTTTATTGCATTTGTAATCGTATCTCCAACACGTGTATCTTTCACATTTTTAATTGCTGCCGCCATATAGCCTACATCCCCGACGGTTAAATGGCTACGTTTTTCTTCTTTTGGTGTAAAAACACCGACTTCTAACACTTCATATTCTTTATCTGTTGCCATCATTTTTATTTTATCGCCAACATTAATTTGTCCTTCTTTCACACAAACATATGCGATGACTCCACGGTATGGATCATATAGTGAGTCAAAAATTAATGCTTTTAATGCGTCATCTGGATTCCCCTCTGGTTCTGGTACTGCTTCTACGACCCGCTCTAAAATATCTTCAATACCGATATTTTCCTTTGCCGATGCTAAAATAACATCATCAGGATTGATCCCAACAATATCGACCAATTCCTGAGTAACTCGTTCAGGATCAGCATTTGGTAAGTCAATTTTATTAATGACAGGGATAATTTCTAAATCATTATCTAAAGCTAAATAAACGTTTGCAAGTGTCTGGGCTTCAATTCCTTGTGCCGCATCCACCACTAAAATAGCTCCCTCACACGCCGCTAAACTACGGGATACTTCATACGTAAAATCGACATGCCCAGGTGTATCGATTAAATGGAATATAAAGTCTTCTCCAGCTTTACTCGTATATTCCAGTTGTACAGCGTTTAATTTTATTGTAATTCCACGTTCTTTTTCTAAGTCCATCGCATCTAATAAACGATCAGACATTTCTCTTTCAGTTAATGCTTTTGTATTTTCTAAAATTCGATCTGCTAAGGTTGATTTTCCATGGTCAATATGTGCGATGATCGAAAAATTTCGTACACTACGTTTTTGTTTTTTCATTTCCTGCCACTCCTACAATAAATTGAGCATATATTTTTACATATCTGTTACATGATTATATCAGTACCCTTTATTACTTTCAATATTATTTCACTGTCCTATGTTTTCATCAGAAAAATAAGGAGGCAAATTGATAAAGAAAATCTACTAATGTTGTCATTAAAAAATTAAATAGTTTTTCTATTTTACTAGTGATCGTATAAATAAAAGGTTCGTTTTCTTGTACAATCGTCTCTTGTTCTTCCGGTTCATAATTCCATAAAGGTTGTTCTCTGACATCTATCGTCGGTTCTTCCGTTTGTGCATCTACAGATTTATACGTCATCCCACTTACGAAACAAAATATACAAATGATCATAATGAAAAAAATCCTCATTGTCATTTCCTCCTATTCCTTCATTACTTTTTCTGTATCAAAGTAAAATTGACTAAACGCATCTGCAAAAACATCTACGGTTGCATATAATTCATCAAAGGTATTTTCATAACCTCCAAGCTCAATTAGGAGTGCATTTTCCGATAAATCTTGATTATAAATACCGTCGTTTCCTGGACCAGATTTCGTAATTACTCCTCTACTTAAGCCAGGATATGTTTCATCGATTTTTTTATGGAGTGTTGTAGCAATAGACAAATTTTTCTCGTACTCTTTATGATCTCCTCCAACGACAAATAGTATTGTCGCATAAGTTTTATCGTTAATCGTTTTCGTTGTTTTATCTCTCGGTAAACTATCACGGTGAATATCGATAAAATATTGTAATTGATTATTTTCCTTCATGACGTCTGCGACAACTTCTCTAGATGCTTCATATGATTGATAAAATTGCCATCCTTTTTTATGCAACATCCCTGTTATATCCGTATCATCTACTGTCACACCAATATTTCTTTTTTCCAACTGTTGTCGAAGTCGTTCACTTATTTTTGTAATATTTACTTCGTCATGGTAAGCGCTATTCGGATTCTCTTCCTTTAAATGTGGCAAAAATGATTCACGATTATGTGAGTTATACAAAAATACCGTTTTTGATTGTGTATTCGGTGTTATTTCTTCTTGTTCCTCTTCTTTTAAATTAGCTTCCCTATCTTCGAGAATTAATTCTAATGGTGGTCCTGATTCATGTGATAAAAATTGATGTGTATCTAACTGTTCACTTTGTACGATAATATTTCTCTCGTAAATAGAAATTCCAGGTATTTCTTTAAAGAGGAATGATTTCATATCATCTAGTTGCACACTCGTGATAAGTTGAAACAACGTATCTGCAACAGAAACTCGTTCTGTATCTTCCATCATGACACCAAAAGCCTGATTTTCCGCATTAAATAAATGGATAAAAAGTGAATCTTGTAAATGGATTGTCCAACTCGAAAAAAAAGATGACGACCATTTATCTGTTGACTTAAATGTCGTCATCCACCCGATGCATATAAATAAAAATATCGTTATGATAAACGAAAGGAGTATTCTTTCATAAGACTTCTTTAGAAACATTCGTATCACCCTTACAACCATCATTTTATATGATTTACTTTTGCGTTTGTTATATATGACATTGTATGTATCGTAAGGATGTTTAGAACGTTTATTTTGTATAATCTGTTGTTTTCTTTAATTTTACTTTTTCATGTAAACATGCATTAATAGCCTGTGCTAATAAATGTGCCATGTCTTCCATATATTGATCCACTTCTTTTGGGGTTACAATTAAGTTTTTGCCAGAAGGCGTTAATATTTCCTGTAAAAACGATCGTTTTTCGTCATCAGATAAAGCACCAATCATACCAAGGTATTTTTTTCTTTCCTTTTCATTTGGTAGGTCACTTTCTGATAAATTTTCATGTTGAATGGGAAGTATATTCGGTAAAAGAGCTGTTTTCGGGCGCCCTTCCTCCTTTGCTTCTCGTCCAAGATTTTTTAAAATTTCATTCATCGTATCATGTACGATGGTCACTGCATCCACAACAGTAGGTACACCAATTGCAAATACGGGGATATGTAATACCTCTTTGCTTAATTCTTTTCGTTTATTCCCCACACCAGAACCAGGATGTATTCCTGTATCCGTAATTTGAATGGTTTCATTAATTCTTTCAATCGACTTAGACGCTAATGCATCCACGACAATGACGAAATCAGGTTTTAATCTTTCTATGACACTTAAGACGATGTCACTCGTTTCCATTCCCGTCGTCCCCATGACCCCAGGTGACATTGCTGCCACTCGTCGGTATCCCTCGTGCAGTGTTTCGTCATCGATGAAAAACAAATGGTTCGTAACTAATAATTTATCGATTGCCATGGGTCCTAATGCATCAGGAGTAATATTCCAATTTCCTAATCCAATTACTAAACATGTTGCATCTTCCTCAATCCCATGAGAAGTTAATAATTCATTTAGTTGTTTACTAATTATTTTTGCCGTTTCTAATTGTTTGTTTGCATCTGATTGAATCACTGACTTGGTATGAACCGTAATATAGGTCCCACTTTTTTTATTAATTTTAGATGCAGCAGATTCTTTTACATGAATGGTAGAAATCTTCATTCCTTTTTCACTTTTTTCCGTGATTTTTACTCCTTCAATTTCTTCATTTGTTTCTTGCACATACATTTCTTTTGCTTCCATAGCTAGATCCGTTCTTATATTATGCATGCTCCATTCCCTTTCTATTTCCAAATATGTATACTTAGTTTAAGCGTAAATCTTATTTTTATGTACAACGGTTGAAATTGCGCCCGTTATTTGATAAAATATTTCTGTCGAATTGCGTTGCTTTACGTAATGGAACAACGAATGAATTGGATGAATAAATATTTCATACAGTGAGAACGAAACTATTTATAGGAGGTGACATCATGGCTAACTTAAAATCAGCAATTAAACGTGTAGAAGTAAACAATAAAAAAAGAGATCGTAACCAAGCGATTAAATCTGATATGCGTACAAATATTAAAAAAGTTGAAAAGTTAATCGAGGCAAATGATGTAGAAAATGCAAAAGTTGCATTTTCAGCAACTACGCGCATCATTGATAAAGCAGTTCAAAAAGGGGTAGTACATAAAAACAATGGATTACGCCATAAAGCTCGTTTAGCAAAAAAACTTAATAATGTTACTGCATAAGTTCATTATAAAAAAGATTCCAGTAATAACTGGAATCTTTTTTACTAAATAAAACTAAGTTGTTACGCATACTGTTCTAATGTGGATAATTGATATAAGAGCATTTCGAATGCGATTGCCTTATCCATTACACCTGTTTTAATTTTTTGGTCCGTATTGGTTAATTCCTCCATAATATTTTGTAATGTATGAATTGAATAGCGATTACTTCGCTCACGCGCAAGCTTAACAACATATGGATGTACGTTAACTTCTGACTGAATTCGTTGTAGTGGATATCCTTTATTAACAAGTAGTTTCACTTGGAAAATGATTCTAAATTGATAACTCAATAAAGCAAGTAGCCCTATTTCATCTTCGCGCATTTTTTCTAATCCTTTATAAATATGTATCGCTTCATACAAATCATTTTTTAATACAGCATCTACTAATTGGAGCGCCGTTTGATTTAAGGAAGTAGACATTAAATTACGAACAATCTCCTTTGTAACATGACCACCTTCTCCAACGTATAAGGCAAGTTTTTTTATTTCAGATGCTAACAAAGTTAAGTTTGTCTCAAATTCTGCCTCTAATAGCTCACAAGCATCAGCATCCATCGTTATTTGTTCTTCCTTTGCTAAATATAACACCCAATTTCTAAGTGCTTTTTCTTTTAATGGTCCACAATGAACGACTTCTACATGTTTTTTTAATATTTTCGTTATTTTTTTACGTTCGTCTAGTTTTTCAAATGGAATAATACAGATGAGTACAGAATAATTAGCGGGATGCTGTACATACGCCTCAAGTGTAGTGACATCGTGCTCTACTTGCATCTTTTCTTGTTTAGATGTAATAAAACTCATATTTTCCGCAATAATTAATTTTCGATCTGTAAAAAATGGTATTGTTTCTACATCAACTAATACATCTTGAATAGCTGTTTCGCGTAAATCATAATAATTAATTTCCTCTTGTATTTCATCCTCTAACAGATCCATAATTTTTTGTTTAAATAAATCGATAAAATATTGTGATTCTCCATACAATATGTACACTGGTTGAACATTGTTTTTCTTTAGTTTCTTGAATGCATCATTAAAATCTACCATATTATACACTTTCCTTTTTATTCATTAGGTTAATCATAGCAAAATTTCCTGTTTATTGATATAATTTAAGGGCAATCAATTTATAAATAATTTTTTAAAAAATAGCTTAGTCTAAAGTAGAATTATTTCACGAAATAATTTATACTTATAGAGAAACAGGAGGGATTAAGATGAACGAATTTGAAAAAGACCCACAAGAAAAATCACTTGACGTACCACATGCGGCAACTGGTTTCATCGCTTCATTTGTATTCTTTATTTTTATTTATATACTCGGAGCAGTAATTGCACAAATGAACTAATCGCATACATACGTTGCATGAGGTTGGATAATAATCCAACCTCATTTTGTTTGCTTAAATTCTCGGAAATATGCATGATCCTCTTTATAGTGAAATTCCACTGCACCCTCTTCATCTGTCCGATATATATTTATATGATGGCCTTCTAAACGATCGATCACTTCTGTTGCAGGATGATTATATCGATTATTTTCTCCCACAGAAATAAGCGCTACCTTTGGTCGAACATGGCGCAAAAGCACATCACTCGTAGATGTTTTACTTCCATGATGTGCAACTTTCAATACATCTATTTGTAAATTAGGGTAATGCTCTATCAATGTTGCTTCATTTTCTATATACATATCTCCCGTAAATAACCATGTGGTAGAACCAAATCTCACCAATATATTTAGTGAATTTTCATTTGCATCATTTTTATTGAAGTTAGGTCCAATGATATGCCATTTTATGCCGTTTTCTTCCATGGATGTTCCCGTTTTAATCCGCTTAATTTTATCTATCTCCCTCGCAACACGGGAATTTTCTATGTCGAAATATTCGGATACGATAATTTTTTGGACGTGAAATTGATCCATAATAAACGGTATACTTCCATCATGATCAAGATCTTCATGACTAATAAAAATAGCATCAATCTTCTGAATACCTTTGCCATATAAAAATGGACGTATGACATTTTTATAAACAGAATTAGTCGGCTCCATATTTTCGTATGAAAATTTTGCTCCGGCATCAATCATATATACCCCTTTTCGATATGGCAATTCAATAACAAAAGCGTCTCCTTGCCCTATATTTAACATCGTTACAGTACCATACGGATTAAAATATGGCCGTAATGCTAGAAAAATTAAAAAGGAACAAAATAATAAGCCTGTTATCATTGCCTTTTTCCATATTTTTCTTTCTAAACTTATGAGGAATAATACGAAGAAACTATAATATAAAATAACCGTGAACATATTCATGGATCCAATAAATAAAGGAAATTGACCAAACGTATCAAGTAATGTAATAAGATTTAAAACTTTTTCATGCACAATACGAAAAAGTGTATCAACGAATGAGGTAATTACACCGGGTAATAATATGATGCTAAGTAATTGAATAAACAATATTGGCATTACAAATAAAGTAAAATAAGGGATAACAAGAACATTTATTATAATAGATAAGGGTTGAAATATGGAGAAGTAATGAATTTGGAGTGGCAAAATAGCCATCTGTGCAATAAAACTAATTTGGAGTGCTTGTACCCAACGAATTTTTGTATTTTTTAATAGTTGGGATGAAATAATTAAACTAAAAGTGACTGCAAATGAAAATTGAAATCCAATGTGATAGATAATGTAAGGTTGAAAAATAATTAACAATAGCATAATCATACTTAATAAATCTGCATAAAAAATGTTTAACGAAAATCGTTGCATAACCAAGACGACGATAACCATTAAGGAAGCCCGCCACACGGAAGGTTCTGCACCTGCTAGAAATATATAAATTGGCAAAAAACAAACGATCATAAGTAAAGCATTTTCCTTTGTCGTTACACGCATGGAAACTAATACGAAATAAAGTAGTGCTGTAATAATTCCTACATGTAATCCAGATATCGCTAATATATGAGAAAGACCCCAACGTTGGAATGTGTCCATTATTTCTTCGTCTATTTGAGCTGTATGACCAAATAATAAGGCTTTCATCCATGCACTCGTGACATCTGAAACATTCATATCTATTTTTGTCATGATGGTTTTTCGTATTTCATATAACTTTTGTAAAAAAGAGGTTGTCGTTTTACAATGAAAATGTTCGGTAGGTGAAAGGACTAATTGTTTGTAAATCCCTTGTTTCGCTAAGTAAGTAGCGAAATCAAATTCATAAGGATTTGTCGCTTGCTTAGGAGCGCTTAACTCCCCTTCAAACTGACAAACTGCGCCATACTGTAGGTGCGATAGCATTTGGGATGATGTATCTTTCTCTTTAAAATATGTCGTATATATTTTTTCACCCTCTACTTCCACTGTAAAATAAATCGTTTTATCTGTCTCCTCTATCTTCGTAATAATTTCCCCTTGTATGGTCACATTTTCATTTTCAATTGGATCCTTATGTTCAATAGTTGGGAGATACGCATATGCGATACCTATCATACCTATACTCGTTAAAACGATGGAGATTTTGAGGCCCCTATACACGTATAAATAAACAAGCCAACTAATATATAAAATAATCAATATATAAGATTGGAAATAAAGACTAATTGGTACGAGAATGACGGCGAAAACAATGATATAAAAATGAAATTGAAAAGGATACAATGTTTGCCATTGCCTCCTTTTATTTCACAGTAATTTCAACATCTGTTAATGGAATTTTTTCGTAATCGATATTCGCTTCTTTAAGCAATTGTTCCGCAATTTTATTGTTACGATAATCATCTGAATAATATATTTTCTTCACTCCTGCTTGAATAAGTTGTTTTGTACAATGTAAACATGGGAAATGTGTAATATAAATAACTGTATCATTTGTCGACACACCGAATTTTGCACATTGTAATAACGCATTTGCTTCCGCATGAACGGTGCGTACACAGTGACCATCAATTTCTAAACAGCCTTCATCCGTACAATGAATTCCATCAGCGACAGACCCGTTGTACCCTGTTGCAATCAATCGATTGTCTTTTACAATAACTGCTCCTACATTCAATCTTGTACATGTACTACGTAATGAAACGATATGTGCTTGTGCAATAAAATATTGTTCCCAATTTAAACGGTTCACCTTGTATTCCTCCCTGTATAGCATGTTTGTTTACGGTACAGAAATTTGATCTCGTATATTTTCTAGCGTTTTCTCCCCTATACCGCTTACATTAAGTAAATCTTCAATCGTTTGAAACGGTCCGTTTTCCTCCCGATGGGCAATAATGGTTTCCGCTTTTTTAGGGCCGATGCCATTCAATGTTTGAATTTCTTCTACCGTTGCATGATTAATGGCTATCTTTCCATCTTGTGCATGTTGAGTGTTAGTGGAGGAAATGTTCGGCTGTGTATGTTCAATCTCTTCTCCAATTGTCGGGATATAAATAACCATTTCATCCTGCAACCGCTGCGCTAAATTAATTTGGTTTTCATCCGCATCCTCTGTTAATCCACCTGCTAAATCAATCACATCTTGGATACGGTCTCCTTCATTAATTTTATATAAGCCTGGATGTTTGATGGCCCCTTTAATATCAACCAACAAGATAAGCGGTTCTTCTGCTTCTACTGTCGTTTCTTTTTCGTTTTGCGCAAATACATTGTCTTGTTGATCCACGATCATCGATGTTTCTTCTTCTTTTTTTGAAAAAAATTGCAACAATATAAATGAACCAACGACTATGATAACAATACCAATGACTCCATATTTTCGCCACATATCGAGCAAATGTATTCCCCCTTTATCATGTATTTAAAATGATTATAGGAGGATTTGTTCGTTTTGTAAAATCGGCATAGATAGAAGAAAATCCGAGAAATAGCATTTTCTCGGATTATTTCTGTGCAAAAATGAAAATTCGCTCACCTTTATCTGTAGAAATTTCATTTTGCATAGAAAAATCAGCATAAAATTTAATTTTACGAAATCCAATATTATGTAACACATTTGCATATGTTTCGATATTGTATGTCTTTTCTTCATGAATTTCATCGAAGCGATGATATGTCCCATCCACTTGTTTTTCAAAGATTGTTAAATAATGTGTCATAGCCCCGATTTCTTCCCCTGATTCACAAAACCATATATAAGCAAGTTCATCGGTTACATCAGCAAATGTTTGATCGACTAACATTTTTTCTACGTATGGAAGTGCATGAATATCAAAAATAAATGCGCCGTCTTCTTGTAGGTGTTCATATACACGCTGACAAACAGTTGTCACCTCATCGATATTTGTTATGTAGTTCATGACATCACAATAACTAATAAATAAATCGGTATTAGAAAAACCTTCCAAGTTTGTCATATCTTGATGAATCCAAGGGATATGGACGCCTTGTTGCATTGCTTTCGCTTGTGCAACAGTTAACATATCTGACGAGATATCTACTCCCGTTATATGAAAGCCGCTATTAGCTAAGCGAATCGCAATTTCACCTGTTCCACAGCCTAAATCGACGATATTTTTTGTTTTTAATTGATTTGATTCGATCATGTCTTTCGTAAATTGCACCCAGCTATCATATGGTGCATGTTCCATCAAACGATCATATACGTATGCAAACTCATTATAGGTCATTTATTTATTGTCCCCCTACAACGTCTGCATCGCCCCATAGTTTCTCTAAATTATAGTACATTCTTTCATCTTTATGGAATACATGACATACTACATCTTTTGCATCGATTAAAATCCAACGAGCTTGTTCAAACCCTTCCATTCGTTGAATATCTACACCATTTTCTTCCACTGCATCTTTAATGGAACGAGCGATTGCTTGAACTTGTCTTTCGTTATTTCCATGACAAATGACATACCGGTCGGTAATTGGCGTCAATTGTTCCATATTTAATACAACACAGTTTTCAGCTTTACGTTCCTCTGCAGCTTCTACAATGATTTCTACTAATTCATTCGTTTCTTTCAAAAAAAATCTCCCCTTTATTTCGCTAAATCATTATAAGCTAAAATTGTATCTGGATGAAGTGTTGCATTTTTGCTTATTAAAAAAATAAGTGTATTTTTTAATGCCTGAAATGCAGCTCTTTTTAAATCAACTTTAGCTAACTCTCTCACTTCTTCTACTCCTGGGAAATCTCTACCAGGCTCGATATAATCTGCCACAAAAATGACGAGTTCCTCTACAGTCATTTTTTCCCTTCCTGTTGTATGATAATACATACAATTATAAATCGTTTCATCCGTTATTTGAAATACATCTTGAACAAAATGTGCACCGACTGGACCATGCCATAACTCTTTATTGTATGTAAGTAATGTTTCGTCGATATTATATTGTTTTATTTTATGCATCAATACATCGTCGGGTTCACATTTACATATATCATGTAATAATGCTGCTTGTTCTACAATTTCTCTGTCGGCATTATATCGCACAGCTAGCTCTTTTGCTGTATCATAAACACGCAATGTATGTTCATATCGATTTTTACTTAAATGATTTTCTAAGTATTTCCTATACTGTTCATACGTCATATAATTGATGCTCCTTTATATAAACATACACAGAATCTAGTATCATATATTGGGCTGAAATATGATGTCGTATTCGTTCACGAATATCTGTTGATGATATGTCGATCATCGGAATATCCACTAATAAAACTGGAAAATCAGTCTCTGTTTTGTATGTCGAACGTTTCACACCGATAAACGTGATCATTTTCATCAGTTCATCAATTTTATACCATTTTGGCAAATATTCAATCATGTCAGCCCCGATAATAAAATAAAATTGATGATCATACATTTCTTGTAGTTGCTTTATCGTATCATAGGTGTATGATTTCCCTTTACGTTGCAATTCGATATCATGCAAATAAAAATGGTCATTCGTTGCTATCGCTAATTCCACCATATTTTTCCGATGTTTATTCGATGATGTCGTATTCGTTTTATGTGGTGGTTCATTCGTTGGGATAAACCATATTTCATCTAAATTTTGGCGATGTAACACTTCATTCGCAATGATTAAATGCCCGATATGTGGTGGATCAAATGTGCCACCAAGTATTCCTACTTTTTTCTTCATTTCATCCCTCTTTATTCCATTCATTGTTTTATCGTCCAAATGATGTACAGAAATTTAGGATGCTATGAGCATAAAGATTTCTTATGTTACATTTAGAAGGTTTGAACAAAGTTTCTGCACAACGTATTTTCTCTTACCAAGATCATTAAAAATTTTTAAGTAATGGACGAATTAATTATCATAACTATTCGTTTCCATTCACACTATAGGACTAATTCGGTAATGTAATTGTTTTATTTTCAACTGATTCGCGGTATAAAACAATCGTGCTTCCGATAATTTGTACAAGCGAGGCATTAGTGCCATCGACTAATTGTGTAGCGATATCATCTTTCTCTTCTAAACAATTTTGTAATACAGATACTTTAATCAACTCTCTTTTTTCTAACAGATCGTCAAGCTGTTTCATTAAATTTTCGTTTACGCCACCTTTTCCAATTTGAAATAATGGCTTTTCATGGTGTGCTTTTGCACGTAAAAATCTTTTTTGTTTTCCTGTTAACATATGTTAATCAACCTTCCAATTTCTTTTCTAATTGTGCATCTAATTGTTCCATTTTTGGTGTGGTGTTTGTCCATATTTCAAAAGCATATTGCGCCTGATATAACAACATCGTATGACCAAAATGAATCGATGCACCTAATTGTTTTGCACGCTGTAAAAATGCTGTCTCTAATGGTTGGTATACGATATCACTAACGATTGCCTTTTCATGTACTTCGTTCAATTCAAGAATTGTTCTATCTGTATATGGTTTCATTCCGACTGATGTTGTCTGTATAACAAGAGGAAAAGTATGGATACATTGTGATGCTTCTTCTATTGTCATCACCTTTCCGTTCCTTTGCCCGATGATACTTACAGCTTTTTCCAACGTTCTATTTGCAATGGTAATATTCGTAAACCCTTCTTTTATTAGTGCATTGTAAATTCCCTTGCAAGCTCCTCCAGCTCCTAATAATAATATTGCTTTGTTTTTTTCATTCGCTAAAACTGGATATTTACTTAATAAAGATCGGACGTATCCAGCACCATCTGTATTAAATCCATACCATTTGCCATTTTTATTAAGTACGGTATTGACAGCACCGATCATGCTCGCTTGTTCATCAAGCTCATCTAAATATGGAATAATCGTTTCTTTGTATGGTGCAGTAACATTAAATCCATCTAATTGTAATTCTTTAAATGTTGCAATTTTTTCATCAAATGGTGCATGTACATCAATTTCATATATATCATATGTTCCTTCTATATTCGTACGTTCGAAAAATTGTCGGTGAATCCACGGTGATAAAGAATGTTGAATGGGATAACCGATCAAACCAAACTTATACATCAATATCAAACCTTTCTCTCGTTAAGATGACATAAATGAATCGCGGATAGATACACTAACTCCTTTTGGACTATGTACTTCTATCGTAACATTTCCTTCCAAAATTGTAATCCAACCTAATCCCGGAAAAACAATATCTGTATATCCTTTAGAAATTTTATACGATTGTTTTACAAATGGAGGTAATTTTTGTAATGTTTCTTCATCTGGTGGACTTAATAATGCCCCATTTTGTTTTTCATACAATGTATCTGCTTTTTCTAATTTAGTCCGGTGAATCGGTAATTCATTAGAGAAATAACAAACAAAAGTTTGTTTATTTCCTTTTATAAAATCAAATCGTGCTAAACCACCTAAAAATAACGTCTGTTCACTATTTAGTTGATAGTTACGCGCTTTAACTTCCTTTTTTGGTGAAATTAATTTTAAATCATGTTTTGATACATAGTGTGCCATTTGTTCATGGTTCATGATTCCAGGAGTATCAATTAATGCCGAAGTTTCGTCCAACGGTACTTCTATAAAGCCTAAGGTAGTACCAGGAAAATAGGATGTCGTAATTGCATCTTTAATGCCAGTGGCACGACGAATGAACTGATTAATAAAAGTAGATTTTCCAACATTTGTTACACCGACCACATGAATATTACGACCCCGACGTTCTTTTTCCATAAACATGGCAAGTTGATCCATATCATGTCCTTTTAAGGATGAAATTAAATAAATATCCTCCACTTTTAAACCAATTTCTTTTGCCATTTTAAATAGCCAATGTTTTAATTTTCTTAAGTTGGATGACTTCGGTAATAAATCGACTTTATTTCCAACTAAAATAATTGGATTATCACCTACAATTCTAGGCAAACTTTTCAATAAAGTTCCATTTACATCAAAAATATCAATGACATGAACGACTAAACTATTTTCATTCCGAATGGTACTTACTAAATGTAAAAAGTCATCACTATCCATTGGAACAGTCGTATTTTTATTGTAATGTCTCATCTGAAAACATCTTTGACAAAGAAGTTGTTCTTTATTTAAAGAAGATGCAGGAATATAACCAATGGCTTCTTTATTTTCCGTTTGAAGTTCTGCCCCACAACCACCACAATATAAATCACTCATCACGTAACACCCTTTTCGATAATTTTCCTTTTACATAAAATCTATTTAAAATTTTCTGTTCCATTCGACGGTTAAACTTTGTAATTGGTGCATCGCTTTGCACAATTGGTACGACTAAAATCGTATAAAAACCAGCACGATTCCCGCCGAATATATCTGTTAATAGTTGATCACCAATAACGACTACTTCATCTTTTTTTACACCCATCAATTTTTGAGCGCGACGAAATTTCGATTTTAAAGGTTTATTTGCTCTATGAATAAAGGGAAGATTTAACGGTTCTGAAAATATCCGTACTCTTTCTTCACTATTATTAGAAAAGATCGTTACTTTAATATTCGCTTCTTCGATGCTACGTAACCAAGTTTTAATTTCTTCTGTAGCATTACTTACATTCCAAGGTATTAATGTATTATCCAAATCCAAAATAATTGCTTTCTTTCCATTGTCTTTTAAAAATGTTGGTGTAATATCATACACCGTATCTACATGTTTATTTGGTAAAAATAATTTTAACAAAAATGTCACCTCTAATATATTCTTTCTATTATTTATCCATCCATTTATTTTATAAGTAATTGTTGCTGCTTAATTATAGCACGTACAAGCATTTTTAAAAACAATCTACTATTCCTGCGGCAAGATAATATAACGATGAAATAATATACAAATTAAATGGTACATACAATATTCCATTCATTTGTTTTCATTCTACGATGAGCGTAAAATTTTGTCGAAAAACAGGTGGAATTTTGTCAAAACACGAAGACTTTTCGACAAAATTCCACCCATTTTATACAAATGTGTATAACTATCCTTATTTCATAACGTTGATATAACGGAATTCCTGAAAGTTATCACCAACATTACTCACAGCTTATGCACATAAAAAGAGTGGTTTATCTTTACTTGTCCAAGGGTTCTTTTCATGATAAATTAAACAGACATGAATTTTAAAGGAGAAAGAAAATGAATGAATTATCAAATGAAATGTTAATGGATACGTATGTACATGCTGTACAATTGAAACTAGATGATCACTTTATATTATTGCTTGAAAAGGAATTATCACGACGTAACTTATATCATTTTTATCATTAAATTTTTTATATGTAATACTTTATTTTTAAACGAAATATCTCTATACTTAAATACATATGCATTGAATTTTTGGTAGTTTTTTTTTGAGCAGATTGGAGGACAAACAGAGAATGCTTTTAGCAGTATTAGCACCACTTATTATCGCATTTTTCATCCCTACTTTAAGTAGATGGAAATCAACCATTCACACTGGTATATTTGTTTTTTTCGTTCCTTTCAGTATATTTTTATTTTTCATACAACATATTGGAAAGGATTTCATCCCGATTAAACAAGTATTTGAATGGATTCCATCGTTACATATTAATTTTGATTTATACTTAGATGGACTAAGCTTATTATTCGTTCTACTTATCTCTGGAATTGGATCACTTGTTGTGTTGTATTCTATTTTTTATTTAGACAAACAAGAAAATTTAGGACATTTTTACGTTTATTTATTAATGTTTATGTCCGCAATGTTAGGAATTGTTTTATCTGATAATATTTTCGTCTTATATTCTTTTTGGGAATTAACATCTATCTCATCATTTTTATTAATTGGATATTGGCATTTTAAGGAAAAATCCCGATACGGTGCATTAAAATCTATGATGATAACTGTTTTCGGTGGTTTAAGCATGCTCGGTGGTTTTTTACTACTTTCCGTGATCACGAACACGACGAGTATTCGTGTGATGATAGAGCAAGCAGATTTAATTTTGGAAAGTGAATATTTACCATTAGCACTCATTTTTATTTTAATTGGGGCTTTTACAAAATCAGCTCAATTCCCTTTCCATATTTGGTTACCGGATGCAATGGAAGCTCCTACACCAGTAAGTGCTTACCTACACTCTGCAACAATGGTAAAAGCAGGGTTATATTTAGTTGCGCGATTTTCTCCGATTTTCTCGCAATACGATTGGTTTTTTATTATTGTAACGACTTTTGGAATCATTACATTATGTTGGGGTTCTTACATGGCTGTTCGACAAACTGATTTAAAAGCAATTTTAGCTTTTTCAACGGTAAGTCAACTTGGAATGATTATGGCAATGTTAGGATTTGGGACAGATATTGCTATTTTTGCTGCAGTATTTCATATTTTAAACCATGCAACATTTAAAGGTAGTTTATTTATGGTAGCGGGAATCATCGACGTACAATCAGGAACAAGAGATATACGTCGCCTCGGTGCTCTATATACACTCATGCCAATTACTGCAACATTAGCATTATTTGGTACATTTTCAATGGCAGGGTTTCCACTACCATTTTTAAATGGATTTTATAGTAAGGAATTATTTTTTGATGCTACATTAGGTTTAACAGCAAATGATGTTGGTATTTCAGCAATAATAGCGGCAATTGTTCCATACTTAGCTGTATTCGGTAGTATTTTTACATTCGTTTATTCCATGTATTTATTTTTTGGTGTTTTTGGTAAATCAAAAAATAACCCAGCAGACTTACCAACAAAACCGAAAGAAGCTTCTATTGGCATGCTACTATCACCTATTATTTTAGTATTAGGGGTTGTGATGATAGGTTTAGTTCCCAATTTGTTTAACAATGGGTTATTGGTACATGCTGCAACGAGTATTAAAGCAACAGCATCATATGAACATATTAAGTTCTGGCATGGATTTAATACCCCATTTATGATGTCATTAATCGTTGTAGGGCTTGGGTCAGTTCTTTATCTGACGAAGGATAAATGGGTCAAGGTGTATGATGTATTACCAGGCACATTAAGCTTTAACAAAGTGTATGATAAAACATTAACTTATATAGACAATGGAAGTAAAAAAATTACAAATTCGTATATGACAGGATCATTACGTCATTATATGTTATTAATCGTTGGTTCCATGTTTATCATCTCATTTATTTTTATGTATATAACAGACGGATTTGCTATAAATATGTCTGACTTGGCTGATATTACGTTTATTGAAGTTGTTGTCGTGATAGCAATCGCTATTGCTGCGGTTGGAACCATTTTTTCTAACCATAATATCACTGCTATTTTAATTTTAGGTATTACTGGATATGGTGTTGCAATTTTATTTGTATTATATCGGGCACCAGATTTAGCGTTAACACAATTAGTGATTGAGACAATTACAATGGCATTATTCTTACTTTGTTTCTATCATTTCCCTAAATTGAGAAAAAGAGATGAGTCAAAGAAAACAATCTTTACAAACCTTTTCGTATCAATTGGTTTTGGATTATTAATGACGACCATTGGTATTTCTGCATTAAGCAGTAATTGGTTTGATAAAATTTCGGATTACTTTGTTGAAACATCACTTCCAATTGGTGGTGGACGAAACATCGTAAACGTAATTCTAGTAGACATGCGTGGATTTGATACATTGTTTGAAATTGCTGTTTTAGGACTAGCAGGTTTAACTGTATTCGGCCTCATTAAATTACGGAACAACAAGGGGGCGAAATAAATGGAGTTTATTATAGCGATTTTGGCTGGAGTGTTATTTGCGACTGGTGTGTATAATCTTTTACAGAAACAATTATTACGAATTGCGATTGGTACAGGATTAATTTCTCATGCGGCACATTTATTTATTTTAACGATGGGTAAATTGAAACGTGGCCAACCTCCAATCATTGTCGATAATGTTACAAATTATACAGATCCATTACCACATGCTTTAATTTTAACTTCCATTGTAATTAGTTTCGGGGTTACAAGTGTTGTATTAGTGCTTGCATACCGAACAATCAATGAAAATAAAACAGATAATATGGAGCAATTAAGGGGCAATGAATATGAGTAATTTAGCTATACTACCTATCGTATTACCACTATTAGCTGGTACGATTGTTGCTTTTACCAATAAAAAAGTTACAATCACAAGGTTTTTATCGAAAATATTTATTTTAATTCATTTAGCGTTTACTATATGGATTACATACCTCGTTTTTACAGATGGTACAATTATATTAGAAACTGGTAGTTGGGTTGCTCCATATGGGATTATTTTTGTCGCTGATTATTTATCAATCTTATTAGTTTTAACAACAGCGATTTTAAGTACTGCATGTATTTTTATTGCACCAAAACTTGTCTCTGAACAAAAAGAAATATTTTACTTTTATACATTTACATTTTTGTTAATCAGTGGTGTTTCTGGTGCATTTTTAACAGGAGATTTATTTAACTTATTTGTATTTTTTGAAGTATTATTAATGGCTTCTTACGGATTAATTGTTCTCGGAGGAAGCAAAGAACAATTACGCGAATCTTTAAAATATGTTTTAATTAATTTGTTTTCATCTGTCGTTTTTGTAACGACGGTAGCATTTTTATATGCAGTTGTAGGTACAGTGAATATGGCACATATTGCAGAACGTGTACACGAAGTAGAACAAGCTGGAGTATTAACAACGATCGGTATTGTACTATTTTTCGTTTTTGCAACGAAAGCTGCCCTCTTCCCTTTGTACTATTGGATGCCTAAATCATATATCGTACCGAATCCAGTAACTTCTGCTTTATTTGGTGCATTGTTAACGAAAGTCGGAATCTATTCGATTATACGTGTTTATACGTTAATCTTTATTTATGAATCCGATACAATTCGTAATTTCTTTATCATCATTGCAGGATTGTCGATGATTTTCGGTGTCATAGGGGCATTATCAACAAATGACATTAAATTAATTATTGCGTATAATGTTATCCCTTCTATCGGGTTTGTACTACTTGGTTTAGCAGTATTTAACGAGACAGGTTTAACTGGTTCAACCTATTATTTAATTCATGATATGATTATTAAAACCGCTCTCTTCTTACTTGTCGGTGTCATTTCATATGTTGCCGGTACATCAGACTTAAAGAAAATGGGTGGACTAATTCATTATTATCCTAAACTCGGTTGGATGTTCTTTATTGCTACATTCGTTTTAGCGGGAATTCCTCCATTTAGTGGTTTTATCGGCAAGATTTTACTTCTAAAAGGTGCTTTTGAAACAGACCATGTGATCATTGTCATTGTCGGTTTATTGACGAGTTTACTTATCCTATATTCCGTCATGAAAATTTTCATATTAGGTTTTTGGGGAGAAAAGAAAAAGAACTTTCAGGTTAAACGTATAAACGGAATGTTATACCCTATTGTATTTTTACTTATTTTCTCTATTTTTATGGGGATTGGAGCAGAGTTTGTATATCCTCATATTGAAACAGTTGGCGAATATTTATTAAATCCAGAGGCATATATTAATTCCGTATTAAAGGAGTAATGAACATGACTTTTCAAATTGTTGTTAATTTAATTATATCCTTTATGTGGATGTTTTTGAGTGAAGATTATACATTCGTCACATTCATCTTTGGATATATTTTAGGTGCTCTTTTATTACTACTTTTAAATCGATTATTCCCTAGTCGATATTATTTAGCACCTATCTATAAATTTTTCGTATTATTTCTTATCTTTATTCGTGAACTTATTTTATCGAATATCGATATCGTTAAAATAGTATATAAGAGGAATCCTGATTTCGAACCTGGTATATTTGCACTTCCAGTTGAAGTTGAAAAAGATTGGGAAATCACTCTTTTAGCGAATTTAATTACCTTAACACCAGGAACATTGTCTGTGGCAATCTCAGATGATAATAAACAAATTTTCATTCATGCAATGGATATTGAAGACAAAGAAGAAGCTATAAATGATATTAAAAATACATTTGAAAAAGCGATCATGGAGGTGACGAAATGATAGATGTATTACATGTCGTTGAACATATATTATATATTACAACACTTATCTGTATTACTGGTATTGCATTATCTTTGATTTTACTTATCTATCGTGTCCTAGTCGGTCCGTCGAATCCAGATCGTGCTACTGCTTTAGATGTGATTGGTGTTTGTTTAATGGCAACAGCTGCATTAACATCAATATTACTTGCAACAACAAAATTAAACGATGTTATTTTATTAATTGGGATTTTATCCTTTATCGGTACATTAGCATTAGCAAAATATTTAGAAATGGGTGTTATCATTGACCGAGACTCTGATTAGTATCATTATGAATATTATTATTATCATTCTAATGTTGTCAGGTACCTTTTTCATTTTTTCTAGTGCTTTAGGAATCAATCGATTCCCCGATGTATTCACTCGTTTACATGCAGCAACAAAAGCACCAACATTGGGAATTATGAGTATTTTACTTGCAACATTTTTATTTCTTTACGGTTCACATCAAATCGTAAGTGGAAAACTACTCTTGGCAATTTTATTCATATTTTTATCTTCTCCTGTCAGTGGACATATGCTTTCAAGGGCTGCTCATAAAGCAAATGTAAAGCCTTATTTACGTCATCGCGAAGATGAATATGAAACATATATGCGAACAAAAAATAAAAAACAAGCGAAGTAAATATGAAAGAAACTTGAACAAGTCCAGGGAAGTGAAAAAGATAATTTCAGTAAAGTAATTTGTACTGGAATTATCTTTTTATCTTATTTGATCCAGTCACTCAATAAATGTGCAACGCTTTTATTATTTTTAAGCAAGTGTGTTCTAGTAATATCAGGAAAAAGCTTTTTTAATGGGCTCTTTGTCAAATGGTATTGGTGACCCTCTTAAAGTCATCTAATATTTAATTGTGTTGAGAGCCTTTTAATGATAATCGGTCCTCTTTATTTTTGTATGTTAAAGAGGACCGATTTTTTATTTTAAAACTAACGATGTCTTATCTCTTTTAAATTGGACGTGCAATTTCCTCCGATCTTATTCATACAATGGTAAAAATATGTGATAGGAGGAATCAAATGTCGACAATTTTAGCGATCATGACATATTTTTTAAAACAGTACGTTGTATTCGTTTCGTATATTAAAAACAACGCATTCCCCCATCCATTAACAAAAGAAGAAGAAGAAAAATATGTAGAAGCGATGCTTGCTGGCGACACGATGGCAAGGGATAAATTAATTGAACATAATTTGCGCCTAGTAGCGCATATCGTAAAAAAGTATGGTGATACAAACGAAAAAAGTGAAGATTTGATTTCAATTGGTACAATTGGTTTAATTAAAGGCGTAGAAAGTTTTAAAGCAAATAAAGGAGCAAAGCTTGCAACATATTGTGCTAGATGTATCGATAATGAAATTTTAATGTATTTACGTTCATTAAAGAAATCAAATAAAGATGTGTCTTTATATAGTCCAATTGGCCAAGATTTAGAAGGAAATGAAATGACTTTAGCCGATATATTAGAAGCAGATATAGAAGATATTGTGACATCCATAGAAAAACATATTGAAATTGAAAAGTTAAATCGTTATATTCATCTTTTATCCGAACGGGAGCTGTTTGTTATTATTCACCGGTATGGAATTCATAAAAGTGAGATATTAACACAGAAAAAAATTGCAAAACAATTAAATATTTCCCGTAGTTATGTATCTAGAATTGAGAAAAGAGCTTTAATGAAATTACTTAGGGCGTACATACGGGAGGAAGAAAATAAATCTTAAAAAAATCATACATGTATGAAGAGGTATACCCGTAAAAGTTGGCTAACTTTTTACGGGTATATAAATTTGCAACATTATGATTTATTACGTTTAATTTTGCGATGGTCATCATTTTACTATCATGTTTTTATACTCGTTTAACGAACTCCATAATTAGCTTGGCAGCATTTGTTGCAGCCACTTCTAAAAATTGTTGGAATGACATTGGTGCCTCTTGGCCCGCAATATCCGATAGCGCTCGTATCACTACAAATGGCACATTATATTGATAACAAACTTGTGCAATCGCAGCTGCTTCCATTTCACATGCAATCATGTTTGGAAACAATTCACGAACAGTTTGTACTTTTGTTTGGTCATTCATAAAGGAATCACCCGTTGCAATTAGCCCAATTTCTGAATCAATTTCCATTTCGTTTAAAATCATTCGAACTTGACGTACCAATGTTTCATTTGCCTTAAAAGTTGCTGGCATTTGTGGAACTTGTCCATGTACATAGTCAAATGCTGTTACGTCTACATCATGGTGCACTACAGCATCACTAATAACGACATCCCCTACTTTTAATGCTTTAGAAAATCCTCCGGCTGATCCAGTGTTAATAACGAATGTTGGTTGATACCTTTCCATTAAAATAGCTGTAGTCATAGCAGCATTTACTTTCCCAATACCTGATTTTACTAAAACAACATCTTTCGTTTCTAATGTACCTTTAATATATATGGTGTTTGCAACAGTTTCGATTGTTTGATTTTTTATTTGTTTCTGTAATAATGCAATTTCTTCATCCATTGCGCCAATAATTCCAATTGTCATGATGTTCCTCCAATATTATTGTTCAATATTCAATGATTTTAATTTTTCTACTTTAGTCGGTTTCCAACCTTTGTCAATCTCCCATTGTAAATATACTTTATATACTTTACTTTGATCATTATTAGAAACGGTAGCAATCACTTTTTGCTCGCCCCCATTTCCAACCCAATGTTCGATGATATCATCTTCTTTTAAATCCGTTACATAGGAAATAGCTTTTTTGATCTCTTTCCGATCTTCTGATTCGTTATCGAAATTGACTGTATGTGTACCAGTTTGATTCGTACCAATTGGTGGCCAATCTGCAACAAATGCTTCTTCTACATTGTCATCTGTTGTAAACATTTCTTCTTTCGTTATATCTGTAGGATAATCTTCTTTTTTCATGATTCCTTCTTTTGCTTCTTCTTTATCATTTTCTTCTTCATCGTTTGCTTCGTTATCTTTTTTCTCGTCCTTATTTTCATCTTCCTTGTTTTTCTCATTCGTCTTTTCTTCTTCATCATCATTCGTTTCGACCGCTATATTTTCTGTTGTAGGATCGGTTTCGTTGCCATCATTTGTTGTACTATCTTTCTTAAATATTAAAGTAATTAATAAAATAGCACATAAAATGGCTAGAATGATTAAAACGATTAATTGTATACGATTATTCCGTCTTTTTGAATGTCGATCAACTCTTGATAAATTATTTGGATCTGTCATATGTACTCCCCCAATGTGAAATAGTGTAAAAAAGGTTGGCCCATAATCATGTATTATTTTAACAATATACGTTGTTAAATGATACTGCGTTTACGTTCCAACCTTTAATATGCTATTGAATGGATACAATTTTTACTTGAATCTCTCCACCTGGTGTTGCAACTGCAACTTCTTCGCCTTCTCCATGACCTAGTAAGCTCTTTGCCATTGGTGAATCGTTTGAAATTTTCCCTTCAAATGGATCCGCTTCTGCACTTCCAACGATTGTATACGTTTCTTCTTCTCCATCTGGTAATTCAATAAATGTAACTGTTCTTCCTAATGACACAACATCCGCATCTTCTTCATCATTTTCAATGATTACTGCATTACGAATCATTTTTTCTAATTGTGCAATACGTGTCTCAACGAAAGCTTGTTCATCTTTCGCAGAATCATACTCAGAGTTTTCCGATAGGTCACCGAAATCACGCGCTACTTTAATACGCTCGACGATTTCTTTACGTTTCTCCGTTTTCAAATAGTGTAATTCTGTTTCTAATTTTTCTTTACCTTCTTCAGTCATGTAATAGCTTTTTTCATCTACCATTTTTAGAACACTCCCTAATCTTATCTTATAATCTTTCTATATTTATATTGTCTTAAAACTATTTCAGAACACTTACAGTCATTCCGTCTCCTATTGGAAGGACGGTTGTGTGATATGTTTCTTCTTTCATTAGCCAATGATTAAAAAGGTCGATTTTGTTTGCAAGTTTCTGTAATCTTTTCTGTTCTGTTAATGATGGATCGATGACATATCCTTTAAATAATATATTGTCACAAACAATGGTCACATCATCTGAAATGAGTGGTTGAACTAGTTCAAAGAATTTCTTATATTGCCCCTTTGCTGCGTCGATAAAGATAAAATCAAAGGTTACATCCTCCATTTGAAATTCCTTTAATACGTCTAAAGCATCACCATGAATGACATGAATGTTTGCTTGTTTATTTAACTTCGTAATATTTTCATTTGCCATACGAACCATCTCATCGTCTCGTTCAATCGTTGTAATAACGGCCTCTGGGTATGCTTCATTTATTTTTAATGCAGAATAACCAATTGCTGTCCCAATTTCTAAAACACGTTTCGGTTGTTTCATTCGAATTAATTGTGTTAAAAACTGGATGCCATCTTTTTCAATGATTGGAACACGATGTATCGTCGCATAATCTTCTAATTCTTTTTCCCAGTTTTCACTTGTAGGAATTAATGCTTGAATATAAGTTTTTATTTCATCCATGTTAATATTCATTTTATTTCTAATCACTCTTTATCTTTCTTTTTGTCTTTCTTTTTCGTGTCATCTTTTTTATTTTCTAAGTCGTACCATTCTTTACGGTATTTTTCTTTAATTTTATTATGTTCCTCTAACGTATCTGCATAGAATGTTTCTCCATTTGGACGGGAGAAATAAAATAATTTCGTAAAGTCGTCCCCTTCAGGATGTAAAACAGCATCGATTGCCTCTTTACTAGGTGAAGCAATAGGTCCAACAGGAAGGCCGTCAATTACATACGTGTTATATGGTGTATCTACTTCAATATCATCATATGTGACAACAGCTTTATGCTCAATATTTTTTAATCCATAGAATGCTGTAATATCACTCTGTAATTTCATATTTTCATCTAATCGATTGATATACACTTGGGCTACTTTTGGACGATCTTTTTCAAATTTTGATTCTCGTTCAATAACGGAAGCAAGCGTTAAAACTTCATGGATGGTGAAATCTTTTTCATTCATTGCATCTAATTCATTAATGACTAAATCATTTGTTCGATCTATCATTTGTGTAATTAATTCTTCTGCCGTTATTGCCTCATCGTAAATATCATACGTTCCTGCAAATAAATATCCTTCTAACGCCATATATAGGTCATCATTTAATACTTCATCTGTAATTAAAGACGGGTATTCTTCCATCATTTTTTCTATAAATGATTTGTCTGTTACAGCACGAAGAAAATCTTCCTCTGTAAACTTTAATTTCTTTGACGTAATTTCAGCAATTTGTTCGATATTTCTACCTTCTGGAATCGTTACCCGAAATAACGGTTCTTCTTGCACAGTACCAGTTTGTAGATTATTAGCAATATCGTCCATCGTCATAGACTGATTCAATACATATTCTCCAGCCTGGAAATCACTATAATTTTTAAACTTTACGTAAAACTGGAATACACGTTCATTTTTAATTAAATCATTCTCTTTCAAAATCGTAGCAATATTTGAAGTAGATGACCCTAATGGTATTTCTATTTCAATGTCCTCTGTAGAATTCTTATCTAAAGGTTCGATGGTTGATTTTATATAAAAAAAGCCAAATACAATAACAGCAATAAATAAAACTGTTAAAGTAGTTAATAAAATAAACACAATTTTCCGCACGGTTTTTGCCTCATTTACAATTTCCTCTAAATTTTGCCTCTTACTCATCGCATATTTACTCCTTTTATCTGTATAGGTATAAATACAGATAAAATAACTTATTTTACAATAAGTTATTTCCATCATCTAAAACAGTATTTAAAGTCTCTTCAACTAAATCCCATTCCGCATCATCTTCAATTGCGAAAATTTTAAATTGATTTTCATCTTTTTCATCATCTTCATAACGAAATGCAAATACATCTACTTCTTCATCGTCGGATTGTTCCACAGGAATTACTGCTATGTACGATTGACCATTCTCTTCAATATCAAATTGTGTTAACACTTCAAATAAATGTTCTTCCCCATTTTCATCTGGAATAGTAATTCTTTCATTTGGTTCTAAGCTCATTGTTTAACCTCCTAAGGTTGTTGTTCTAAGTAATTTTGTAAAATGATGACAGCCGCCATTTTGTCGATTATTTCACTTCGTTTCTTGCGACTAACATCACCTTCTAGTAAAACTCTTTCAGCTGCAACTGTTGTTAACCGCTCATCTAATAAATGAACAGGGAGGTTAAATACACGCTCAAGTCTCCGAGCATATATTTGCGATATTTCTCCCCGTTCACCTAATGAGCCATTCATATGTTTTGGTAAGCCGACAACAATTTCGCTTACTTCATGTTGTTCAATAATGTCACGTAATGCTTTATCTGCTGATGACATATCGTTTTCATCCCAGTAAATCGTAGTCAATCCTTGTGCTGTAATTTTTAGGGCATCACTAACAGCAACACCGATTGTTTTAGATCCTACGTCTAACGATAATATCCTCATTGTTGTTCCTTCTTCAAATCAGCTAAATAAAACTTCACTAATTCTTCGATAATTTCATCCCGCTCTAATTTACGGATAAGATTACGTGCATCTTTATAGCGCGGAATATAAGCCGGGTCACCTGAAATTAAATAACCAACAATTTGGTTAATCGGATTATATCCCTTTTCTTTTAATGCACTATGAATCGTGAGCAAAGTTTCTTTTATATCTTGATCATACTGATCATCGTGAAAACTAAATTTCATCGTTTTATCAATTGAACTCATCGTCAGCACCTCGCTTAACAATTGCTTGTCTACATTTTACCACGAATAGTGAAATTATAATATCTTTTTATGTTATTTTAAATGGTTTTCTACATATGAAAATGCGGTTCCTAATGCATCCTTAATTTTTGAAGGATCCTTACCACCTGCTTGTGCCATATCTGGGCGACCACCGCCACCACCCTGGCATTTTTTCGCTGCTTCACCGATTAATTTTCCGGCATGAAGCCCACGAGCAATTAAGTCTTTTGATACACCAGCTATTAACTGTACTTTACCGTTATTTTCTGCCGCTAATAAAATAACACTGTTCGGTAATTGCTCTTTTAATGTATCCATCATATTTCGTAATTGATTCATATCTTTTACATTTACTTGTTCTGCTAAAATTTGAACATCTTCGTATGTTGTAATATTGTTTACTAGCTCTTTTGTTGTTTCATTCGATAGTTTTTGTTGTAAGGAATCATTTTCTTGTTGTAATTGTTTCAGATCATCTAATAACGAATCAACACGTGTTAAAACTTGATCATCTTTTGTTTTTAACTTCGTGCTTAATTTTGTTAACACATTTAATTTATCTTGTAAATATTTATACGCTTCTTTACTCGTCACTGCTTCAATTCTTCTCACACCAGCACCGATTCCACTCTCGGAAACAATTTTAAATAAGCCAATCTCAGCACTATTATTTACATGACATCCACCACATAATTCTACGCTATAATTATCTAGTTGAACGACACGAACGATATCACCATATTTTTCACCGAAAAGTGCCATCGCTCCCATTGCTTTTGCCTCATCAATTGATTTAGACTCAATGACGACAGGAATATTTTCCCATATTTTTTCATTGACAAGTTGTTCAATCTTTTCCAAGCTTGCTTTATCCGTCGCTTCAAAATGTGTAAAATCAAAACGTAAGCGATCTGCACGGACTAATGAACCAGCTTGATGGATATGACTTCCTAGTATATCACGTAATGCTTGGTGTAAAAGGTGTGTAGCAGTATGGTTTTTCACAATTTGATCTCTAATTTCTTGATTAATTTGTGCTGTCACCAATTCTTCTTTATGCAATGTACCTTCGACAACTTTCACTTGATGTAAATGTTGCCCATTAGGTGTTTTTTGTACATCTTGAACAATAGCTTTTCCATTTGCACTTTGAATGATACCGTTATCGGCAACTTGCCCACCACTTTCAGCATAAAAAGGTGTTTCTTCCAAGATAATCGACACTTCTTCTCCTTCTGTTGCTTCTGTAACGAAACCAGCTTCTGTAATTAAATTCAAAATCGTTGTGTTTGTTTCAAAAGTATCATAACCGATAAATGTACTTTTATCATGAATGTTTGTTAAAATATCATTTTGTACTTGCATAGAGCTTGTCTGTTCTCTTGCTTCACGTGCTCGAGCACGTTGTTTTTCCATTTCTTCTTCAAAACCAGCTTCATCGATCGTAAAACCATATTCTAATACATATTCTTCCGTTAATTCTTTCGGGAATCCATACGTATCATATAATTTAAATACATCTACGCCGGGCACAACATTTTTTCCTGTTGCTTTTTGTTCTTCGATAATTTCCGTTAATCTTTGTAATCCATCATTTAACGTTTCATTGAAACGCTCTTCTTCTACTTTAATAATGTTCATAATATGATCTGCTTGTTCTTGTACTTCCGGATAGTAATCTTTCATAATTTCTGCCACTGTCGGCACTAGTGTATACATAAATGGTTTTTCTATGCCGATTTGCTTTGCGTAACGAACTGCACGACGGATGAGACGACGTAAAATATACCCTCTTCCTTCGTTCGATGGTAGTGCATGGTCACCTATCGCAAATGCTACCGTACGAATATGGTCTGCAATAATTTTATATGCTGCATCTGTTTCCGTTGCTTTTCCATATGGAACATTTGCTATTTTTTCCGTTTTTCTAATTATTGGTAAAAATAGATCTGTATCAAAATTCGTTTCTGCATCTTGTAATAAAGAAACTAAACGTTCTAATCCCATTCCTGTATCAATATTTTTCTTCGGTAATGGAGTATACGTATCATCTGGATTATGATTGAACTGAGAAAATACTAAATTCCATACTTCTAAATAACGTTCATTTTCTCCACCTGGATATAACTCAGGATCTGTTGGATCATTTCCCCAACTTTCTCCACGGTCATAAAAAATCTCTGTATTTGGTCCACTCGGTCCTTCTCCAATATCCCAAAAGTTTTCTTCTAAACGAATAATACGTTCTTCCGGTAATTGAATCTCGTGTAGCCAAATATTATATGCTTCATCATCTTCTGGATGTACCGTTACAGAAAGACGTTCAGGATCAAAACCAATCCAGTCTTTGCTCGTTAAAAATTCCCACGCATAATGAATCGCTTCTTTTTTAAAGTAATCACCTATAGAAAAATTCCCTAACATTTCAAAAAATGTATGGTGTCTAGCTGTGAATCCAACATTTTCGATATCGTTCGTACGAATTGCTTTTTGTGCATTGACGATTTTGGGGTTGTCAGGGACGATTGTTCCATCAAAATATTTTTTTAATGTTGCTACCCCACTGTTAATCCATAACAAACTTGGATCATCTTTTGGTACGAGGGAAACACTTTTTTCTACCTGATGCCCTTTTTGCTCGAAAAAGTCTAAAAATAGTTGTCTTACTTCAGCCGATGATAATTTTTTCATCCTATTTCCTCCATCATTCGTTTCATTTTTATTATGTTGCCATTATGTATATAAAAAAATAAAAAAACTCCTCTCTGCAACATTGCAGGGACGAGATTCTATTCGCGGTACCACCCTAATTATGAATTATATAATTCACCACTTTTACATCGTAACGTGATGTTGACGTCGGGTATGAGCCGCACTCAAGTAATAGCTTTCTGTTCGCTCATATTAGGACGTTGCACCAAATTCGCCCCTCTCTATAAATATAATGCTGAACATACTTTTTACTCTCATCATTTTTTCGTATTTTAACGTTAGTATAAGGAACAAACGCGTAAATGTCAATTTACTTGCAAAAAGCCTATACTTCCTTTGTCCTTTAATCACATTTTATATTTTCCCCATCCTAACAACATCTTTATAATGGGTTCGTAATAGGAATATATACTACATATGATATAAGGTTTTACATTTAGTTTATTGTTTTTTCTATCCGCTTTATATTTTTTCGATCGGTTAAAATTACCTTTATACATAAGACGATCGGAATACTCCAAATAACCCCAATAAATCCTGCTACATGTGCCGCAATAATCATCGCTATTAAAACAATCATCGGGTGTAATTGAACAGTTTTTCCTAATATAAAAGGGGTGATAAAGCTATTTTCTATTAATTGGACCAATACATGTAAGATGACCACATAGAAAATATACATTGGAGCAATAAAACTAGCCGCAAACATGACAACAACCGTACCAAAAATGGCGCCGATGAAAGGAATGATATTTAATACTCCCATCATAAGAGCTAAAACAAATGCAAATGGAAGATCCATCCAATAATATACCACCCATAAAATAGCCGTTAATATCGCTGTTACATATAATTGTCCTTTTACATATTGACCAATTGTCTGTTCCATTTTTTGTAATAACGCATTAAATTTGCTCCGTTTTTCTATACTCCCTTTGTCCAACATCCATTGTTTCCACTTTGCACCATCTTTCATCATAAAAAACATAATAAATGGAATGATGGTGCAATAAATAATATATTCCGTAATTTTCGTAGCATACGTAAGCAATGTTACACTAAAGGTACTTATATTTTCTAAAGGTACAGATAGTGTATGTAATAATGATTCTTGCATCTTAACAGGAAGTGTCTCATATAGCGGCATCGCAAGGGCCTGCCAGTTTCTATAAAATTGGCTCGGATGCAAAAATAGACTTTCTGCGTAAATCGTCCGATAAAAGAAATATCCGAGAAGCAATAACATTAAAAAAAGACCAAGAATAAGCATAGCAATATTAATCCCGTCATGCCACGGAAACTTTTCCATTTTCTTTTGAATGGGCCGCAATAAGTATGCAAAAATATAAGCAATTAAAAATGGCAATAAGAGATAAAGCAAAGCCATCACAAGCGTTTGAATGAACGGGATCATTAAAAATATGTATAGAGCGATCATAAAACTAACAGGTCGAATATACCGTTCAAACATGACAAAACCTCCCTAATATAATATGAGTGATATAAGGGAGGTTTATACAAATTAATTTAAAATCGTGTTTGCTCTTCCTCTTCCATAAAATCATACGGTGTAAAATCATCCACATGCACAGGTTCTGGCAATTCATATGTTTCCACTATTTCTACATCGGTATTTGTATCAGATTCAATATTTGTAGCGGTGGCAATGGAAGGTTCCTCTTCTTTTTTCTCGTCTAACTCTCCTTGTAGTTTCTCTTTTATATACTGCTGTAACGTCGTATAACGAACATTCGTGTCAACCGTATAAATCCCTTCCATAAATGCATCCAATTCCCCACATAAAATAAGCGACGTTTTACTTCTCGTAATCGCTGTATACAATAAATTTTTGCGTAACATTCTTCGATATGTCCAAACGATTGGCAAAATAACGATGGGAAATTCACTACCTTGTGATTTATGGATAGAGATACAATATGCATGTGTAAAATTAATATAATCAGAGCGTGTATAAATTACTTCTCTTTCATCAAATTTTATAATGATTTGCTCTTCTTTATCTTCATTTTCCTTTGCAGAAAAAATTTGAATGATTTCTCCAATATCTCCATTATATACACCGTCTTCAGGCTGATTGACGAGCTGAATGACACGATCTCCTACACGATAAACAACTTCTTGAAAGGTTCGTTCCCGTTTTTTCTTAGCTGGTGGGTTAACTAATTGTTGAATGGCTTTATTTAATGCATTAATTCCTGCTTGCGTCTTATACATTGGTGCAAGTACTTGAATATGTTGAATAGGAATATCTTTTTGTAACGCTCTAGAAATAACGGTTGTTACTAACTCGACCACTTGGTCCTCCTGACATGGTAAAAAACTAAAGTCTTTTTCTTTTACGATATCATTCGGTGTACATGCATCATTTTTAATACGATGTGCCAGCTGAATAATTTTCGATCCTTCTTCTTGACGATACACTTCATTCAATTGTACAGCAGGAATTTGTTTACTATGCAATAAATCGGACAATACTTGTCCAGGTCCTACGGAAGGAAGTTGATCTTCATCACCGACGATTAATACTTGCATATCTGACGGTATTGCTTTAAATAAATGATTTGCTAACCACGTATCCACCATTGAAAATTCATCTATAATTAATAATTTACCAGAAAGTTTTTCATATTCATTTTTTTCAAATGTTTTATCTCCGTCCCATCCTAAAAGACGGTGAATCGTCATTGCCTTTAAACCGGTAGACTCTTGCATCCGTTTTGCGGCACGCCCTGTCGGCGCTGTTAAAATGAAAGGAAAATCTTTTTTATTTTTATATGCATGGTAATCTAATGAAACATCATGGACAGCTGCATAAGCTTTTAAAATCCCTTTAATAACAGTTGTTTTTCCTGTTCCTGGTCCACCTGTTAAAATCATTACTTTTTCATGAAGAGCATCGCGCATCGCTTCAAATTGTTGTTCCCCATAATAAATCGATTCTTCTTCTTCAATTTGCCCGATTATTTTTAAAAGTTCCGCTTCTGTCGTTTCGTTTTCAATCTTCGTTTGCATAATTCGCTTTATATGTGCACTAAAATGATCTTCCGCATAATATAAGCTTGGCATATAAACATTACTTTGCGATAAGATAACTTTCTTTTCTTCCGCAATCCGTTTTATTTCATCCTTTATTTGATTATCTGAAATTTGAGGGATACGTAATGTTTTTTTCATTTGCTCCATACATAGTGTTAGTGGTAAATAAACATGTCCTGCAAATACACTTTCTTGTAACACATGAAAACAACTAGCTTGAATTCGTTTTGGATCTGCTCGGTCCATTCCATTTACCTCTGCAATTTTATCAGCGGTTAAAAATCCAAATCCTTCTACTTCAAAAACAAATTGATATGGATTTTCACGTAATATAACCATTGTTTCATCTTTATATATTTTATATAATTGTTGAGCCATTTTTAATGAAACACCATATTTTGTAAGAAGAACTGCGATTTTTTCAAAGCCTTGATTTTCTTGTATTGTTTTAGCAATGATGTTTGCTGTTTTCTTACGCATGTTTGGAATACTAAGTAATACTTGTTCATTGTCTAGTATTTTATCAATTGCCTTTTCTCCTAAATGTTCCACTATCCGTGTTGCAGTTTTTTTACCAACACCTGGGAAAATATCACTTGATAAATATTGAATGACCGCTTTTTCTGTTTTGGGGACAAATGTTTGATAAGAGGTCACATCATACTGTAAACCAAACTTTTTATGTTGGATCAGCGACCCGTAAAACTGGTATACAACCCCTTTTTGTAATTGTATAAAGTGACCTTTGACGACAATTTCTTTCTCATCAAAATCTTCATTCGTTTCGATTATTTTAATTTTTGCGATAGAGAAATGTTGATCGACATTTTCATAAATCGTAAACACTATTTCTCCAGTTATATATAACGTTTCTTCTATCTGTTCATTTTCCATCGTTATACCTCGCAATCGTTTCGGTCATTTTTACTATTCTTTCTTAAAAAGAGCATTTTCATATCATTATTAAAATAGTTTTTCTATTTCCTTTTTAGCTTGTAGAGCTAGACTATGTGCTGGTACTTGTTCCAACACTTTTTCTAAATGTTGTAATGCAAGCTCTAGTTCATTTTTATGTACATATATGATCGCTAAATTATATATCGCATCAGTATGTGTGTCATCTAATTCTATGGCGTTTATAAATTGGTTTTTTGCTTCATCATAATAATTTAATTTCGCTAAACTTAAACCATATTGAAATGACTTTTCTGCATCTTCTGTAAGTTCTGCACTTCGTTGTAAATATGGTAAGGACAAAGTAATATTATTATTTTGTACATAACTCATTCCAAGCATGAAATGTACATCACTTTCATCCAAACCTAATTTTAATGTATGTTGAAACATTTTTATCGCATCATCAAATAATTTCGTTTCGTAATATAAATTTCCTAAACTATAAAAATGCTCTGGCTTAGATTCATCTAAGGAGATTGCTTTTAGAAAAAACCTTTCAGCTTCCTCATATTGTTTCATTTGAAATAGTAGTTTCCCGAAATGCATAAAATGACGTGGTTCTTCTTTTTCTGTTTCCATTAATTCGATAAATATTTTTGCTGCTGCTTCATAATTTCCATCAAGCATGTATTGTAATGCTTTCTCTTCTTTTGCCATCGATTCAACCCCTATTATTAAAACGGATAAAGACTATGCCCAATTTATCAAAGAACATAGTCTACTTTTTATCCTACATATTGTAATTTTTCCTCATTTTTAAATATTTCATCGATCGTACCGCCACCTAAACAAACATCTCCATCATAAAAAACGACAGCTTGTCCGGGTGTGATGGCACGTTGTGGTTCATGAAAATTAACTAAGACAGATCCATCGTCTTGCACCTTTACTGTAACATCACTATCTTTTTGACGATAGCGGAATTTTGCGGTACAAGTAAATGTATCGTCTACCTCATTAATCCAGTTCACATCCGTTGCAATCAGTTGATCGGAATATAAATATTCACTGTCCTCACCTTGAGCAACATATAAAATATTTTCTTTTAAGTTTTTTCCGACAACAAACCATGGCTCTCCAGAACCACCTATACCAAGCCCATGGCGTTGACCAATTGTATAATACATTAAGCCATCATGGGTTCCTTTTTCAACATAATCCATCGTCATCATTTTCCCAGGGTTTGCAGGTAAATATTCACTTAAAAATTGTTTGAAATTTTTCTCACCAATGAAACAAATACCTGTACTATCCTTTTTCGTTGCTGTTGCTAAGTTGTGTTCTCGGGCAATTTCACGTACTTTTGATTTTGGTAAATGACCGAGTGGGAACATTACCTTTTTTAATACATCACTTGTCAATTGATTTAAAAAATATGTTTGGTCTTTATTCTCATCATTGCCACGAAGCATTTCCACTTTTCCATCAGCATGACGTACTTGTGCATAGTGCCCTGTTGCAACATAATCTGCACCTAATGATAATGCATAATCTAAAAAGGCTTTAAATTTAATTTCTTTATTACACATCACATCAGGATTTGGTGTACGGCCTTTTTTATATTCGTCTAAAAAGTACGTAAACACTTTATCCCAATATTGTTTTTCAAAGTTGACAGAATAATACGGTATGTTTAATTGACTTGCAACTTTTGCAACATCTTCATAATCTTCTGTCGCCGTACAAACACCATGTTCATCTGTGTCATCCCAATTTTTCATAAACACACCGACGACATCATACCCTTGTTCTTTTAATAAAAGTGCAGCAACGGACGAGTCCACTCCACCACTCATCCCGAGTACTACTCTTGTTTTTTCTTTCATATAAATCCCCTTTACAAGCCTTTTAATTTTTTGACTGTGTTCGCAATAATTTTTGCCGCTTCCACCACATTTTCTTCATTATTAGCTGTACCAAAACTAAAACGAAGTGAATTATCCATCCGGTCACTTTTAAACCCGTACATTGCTTTTAACACATGAGATGGTTCAATCGTTCCTGCTGTACATGCACTTCCACTAGAAGCAGCGACACCAGATAAATCCAAATTCGTCAATAAGCTATCGATTTTCGTACCAGGAAAGCTAATATTAACAATCGTCGGAATACTATTATTTATATCCCCATTCACCGCAAACTCTACTTCTTCTTCCTCTAATGTTTGAATAAATAGATGACGTAAATGGGTGTAATGTGCGTAATTTTCACGACGGTGTGCAGAAGCAATTTTGTATGCTTCATGGAAACCGACTGCACCAATTAAATTTTCCGTTCCAGCACGTCGTTTTCTTTCTTGGTCTCCACCATAAATTTGTGGTTCAATCACGATATCGTCGTTTTTATATAAAAAACCGATTCCTTTTGGTCCATTTAATTTATGCGCAGACGTTGTTAATAAATCAATTCCCATTTCTTTTACATCCATATCTACAAGGCTATATGCTTGAACGGCATCTGTATGGAAATATGCTTGATGCCCTTTTAATAATTCCCCAATTTGTTTTATTGGTTGAATTGCACCGGTTTCATTGTTCGCTGTCATGACAGATACTAAAATGGTTTGATCTGTTAAAACTTTTTCAACGTCACGTATATCCACTTGTCCATTTTGATCGACAGGTAAATAGCTAACATGAAATCCTTTCCGTTGCAAGTATTTCATAATATTCATAATAGCATGATGTTCTTGAGTAGAAGTAATAATATGACTTCCATTATATTCATTTTCAATTGCTGTACCGATGATCGCTAAATTATTTGCTTCCGTCCCACCACTAGTAAAAATGATTTCCCGTTCTTCTGCATTTATACTATCTGCTAAAAATTTTCGTGCGTCATCTAAAAACTTTCGTGATTTTCTACCGAATCCATGAACACTTGATGGATTACCAAATGTTTCTTTTTCCACTTCATACATTTTTTTCAATACATCTTCATGTACTGGAGTTGTTGCGGCGTGGTCAAGATATATCATGGCCTCATCTTCCCTTCCTTAAATGTAAAACATATATTCCTTTTGTTGTTCTTGATTATCGCTTTTGATTAAGTCTTCTAATGTCGTTGTATCAAGGACCTCTTTGACAACATCACGTATTTGCATCCACAATGCTTGTTGTGCGGCTTCTTCCTCTTCAATCCCTTCCACAGGTGTGATTGGACCTTCTAATACACGAATAATATCTCCTGCTGTAATTTCGTGAGGGACTTTTGCCAAGACATACCCTCCATATGCACCTCGAACACTTTTTACAAGCCCTGCATTGCGAAGCGGCGCAGCTAACTGCTCTAAATAATGGGCTGATAATCCTTTATCTTCCGCAATTGATTTTAGGGAAATTGGGCCCGCCCCATATTTTCTAGCTAACTCTATCATTACCGTTAGTCCATAACGGCCTTTCGTTGAAATTTTCATGTAAAGCACCTCTTTATTTTCATTCCGAATTTACTTTAAAAAATCGTTATTATAAATAATTATAACATGAACAGTCTTGTTCTTGCATTTTAACACATTCACTACTACGCTTAATATAATTATGTTTCAAAAAAGGACGATGTATAATGAAAGAAACGTTAGCAGTGCGTATGAGACCAAATCATATTGATGAAATAATAGGACAAGAACATTTAGTTGGTGACGGAAAAATCATCCGTCGAATGGTGGATGCAAATCAAGTGGCATCGATGATTTTATATGGACCGCCTGGAACAGGAAAAACGTCGATGGCATATGCCATTGCAAAAAGTACCAAAGTCCCTATACGTACCTTAAATGCAGTGACAAATAAAAAGAAAGATATGGAAATTGTCGTAGAAGAAGCAAAAATGATGGGACAAGTAATGCTCATATTAGATGAAGTTCATCGTCTAGATAAAGGGAAGCAAGATTTTTTACTTCCTCATTTGGAAAGCAATTTAATTACGATGATTGGGTGTACAACGAGTAATCCATATCATGCGATTAATCCCGCAATTCGAAGTCGTTGCCATTTATTTGAATTAAAACCTTTAGAAGTGGAGCAAATTAAAGTTGCTATCGATCGTGCTTTACAGGATAAGGATCGTGGATATGGCAATGTAAAGGTCAAAATGGATCATGCAGCATTAGACCATTTTGCATATAGTACAAATGGAGACTTACGCGCCGTTTTAAACGGAATCGAACTCGCAGTAAGTTCTACACCAAAAGATGCCACTGGTACTATTCATATTACTTTGGAAGATGCGGAACAATGTATGCAAAAGAAAAGTTTTTCCCATGATAAAAGTGGAGATGCACATTATGATGTATTGTCTGCATTTCAAAAATCTATTCGCGGTAGTGATGTGAATGCAGCGCTCCATTATTTAGGTAGATTAGTCGAAGCAGGAGACCTTGATAGTATTGCTAGAAGAATGATTGTCATTGCATACGAAGATATTGGACTAGCAAATCCCCAAGCAGGACCAAGAGCGATTGCAGCTGTCGAAGCAGCGGAACGTGTTGGTTTTCCAGAAGCACGTATTCCATTAAGTGTTGCCGTTGTAGAGCTAGCTTTGTCTCCTAAATCCAATACAGCTTATAAAGCGTTAGATGCTGCCTTACACGATATTCGTACGATGAATACAGGCGATGTCCCAATTCATTTAAAAGATAGTCATTATGCAGGAGCAGAAAAACTTGGACGAGGAATCGATTATAAATATCCACATAATTATGATGGCAGTTGGATTTTACAACAATATTTGCCAGATAATATTAAACATAAATTGTATTACGAACCAAAAGATTCTAGTAAATTTGAATCCGCATTAAAACAAATTTATACAAATATAACAAAAAAACAAAAAGATATATAAGTGTATATTTTCCCATCTAATTGGTCATACTAACGAACAAGAATTATAGATAGATGAGGTGGGAAAAATGACAAAAGTAAGACAAGATGCTTGGTCACATGAAGATGATTTACTATTAGCCGAAACCGTCTTACGTCATATTCGTGACGGAAGTACGCAATTAAATGCATTTGATGAGGTTGGGGATATTTTAAATCGCACGTCTGCTGCGTGTGGATTTCGGTGGAATGCAGAAGTTCGATCAAAATATGTGGATGCAATAGAACTAGCAAAAAGACAACGAAAAGAAAAGAAACGACAAATGGCGGTTCAATTAAAAAAGAGACCGGTGCTACAGGAAGAAATTATACAAGATGCATCCATTCATACGCCGATACAGCCATTACACCTTGAGGAAAATCAACTTACGATGCATGAAGTCATTCAGTTTTTACAACAATATACAAGTAGACAAATAGATACAAATAGTTTGCAAACAAAACTAGCATCATTGGAAGAGGAAAATACACGTTTGAAAGAAACGTTAGTATCGACCGAACAAATGTTAGAGAAAACGAATAAAAAATTAAAAATTGTAGAGGAAGATTATCAAACATTTATTCAAATTATGGACCGTGCTAGAAAACTAACCGTTCTCGAAGATGATGTAAATATGCAATCCCCTACGTTTAAAATGGATAAAAACGGCAATTTACAACAAATTTCCGATCAGACTAATTAAAAATAACCTTCTCCATTAATTTGGAGAAGGTTATTCTCATAGTACATCATTAAACCCAACTATGCCGTTTCATATTTACATTTTGATCCCGCATAATGGCAGGTGGGTGTCTGATTTAATACAACATCATTCACGAACGTCTAAGTAAGGATGACAAGCTGTATTAAAATACATAACTCCCAATGTATAGGTGTTCGGTCAAAATGGTCTATTCCACGTACATCTTAGGAATAATGATTGATCTTAATTAAAGAATAACATATGTAAGCGCTTTATGCAACTTTGATTATCAGATTTTTGCTAGATAGCTGTAACATACTGTTAGTAGCTTACTTTGAGTGCGTTATAACATATTCGTTCACAAGAAAACAGCAAGCTGGTCATAATAAATAGACACCACTTGCTGTTTCATTATTTTATGCTTCGTCGTCTTCGACTAAAGACTGGATAGATAATTCTTCTAGTTGATCTTCACTAACCGGACTTGGTGCTTCTGTAAGTAAGTCAGATGCAGATGCAGTTTTCGGGAATAAGATTACATCGCGAATGTTTGTTGTGTTTGATAACAACATGACGAGACGGTCTAAACCTAATGCAATCCCTCCGTGTGGTGGAGCACCAAACTGTAAGGCATCTAATAAAAAGCCAAATTGTTCTTGTGCGCTTTCTTCTGTGAATCCTAATGCTTCAAACATTTTATCTTGTACCGTTTTTTCGTGAATACGAATGGAACCTCCTCCTAATTCATATCCATTTAAAACAATGTCATACGCATTTGCACGAGCCTCTTCAGGATTGGATGTTAATTTTTCAACATCTTCTTTTACAGGAGATGTGAATGGATGGTGAGCCGCTGTAAATCTTTTTGCCTCTTGGTCATATTCAAATAATGGCCAATCTACTACCCATAAGAAATTAAATTTCGACTCATCGATTAAATCTAGCTGTTTCGCTAATTTTAATCGTAAATGACCTAATGCATCTTGTACGACCGTTTTCGTATCTGCTCCAAATAATAATAAATCGCCATCTGCAACATTTGCAAGTTCATAAATATTTGCTTTTTCTTCTTCTGAAAAGAACTTAGCAATTGGTCCAGTAAAGTCGCCATCTGCAACTTTAATCCATGCTAATCCTTTGGCACCGTATGTTTTAACATAATCCGTTAATGCACCATCGATATCTTTACGAGTAAATTTATCTGCATGGCCTTTCACGTTTAATACATTTACAATTCCACCACTATTAGCTGGTCCACTGAATACTTTGAAGCTACTATCTTTTACAACTTCAGTTACATCAATTAATTCCATATCAAAACGTGTATCTGGTTTATCTGAACCGAAACGACGCATTGCTTCTTCATGTGGCATACGTAAGAAAGGTGTTTCAATATCTATGTTCAATACATCTTTCATTACCTTTTTCATCATTTCTTCTGTCATCGTCATAATTTCATCGCTCGTTAAAAAAGCTGTTTCAATGTCAACTTGTGTGAATTCAGGTTGTCTATCTGCACGTAAGTCTTCATCACGGAAACAACGAGCAATTTGGTAATAACGTTCAAAGCCACTCATCATAATTAATTGTTTAAACAATTGTGGTGACTGTGGCAATGCATAAAATTCACCCGGATGTACACGTGAAGGTACTAAATAATCACGTGCACCCTCTGGCGTACTTTTCGTTAAAATAGGAGTTTCCATTTCTAGAAAATCTTGTTCATTTAAATAGTTACGGATCGCTTGTGTTGTTTTATGACGAATACGGAAGGTACGCTGCATATCTTCTCGACGTAAGTCAATATAGCGATGTTTTAGACGTAAGTCTTCTGATACATCTTGAGCTTCATGAATTAAGAATGGTAAATTCTTGGATTTATTTAAAACATTAATATTTGCAACCGTTACTTCTATCGTTCCCGTTGCGATATTTGGGTTCACTGTATCTTCGTCACGTTTAATAACTTTACCTTCCACTTCAATTACATATTCACTACGTAATGTTTCTGCAATAGCTAAAGCCTCTTTTGAATAGTTTGGATTAAATACGATTTGCACAATTCCAGAAGCGTCTCGTAAATCAATGAAAATTAACTCTCCTAAATCACGACGACGATGTACCCAACCTTTTAAAACAATATTTTCCCCTACATGTTGTTCTGTTAATAAGCCTGCTTTTTGTCTTTCAGTCATTACTTTTCTCCTCCAAATATAGTTTGCAATTTTTGTTCTAATTGATCGATAACCACTTCTTCTTGTTCACCTGTATCCATTGAACGTAATTGAATGACATTTCGTTCTAATTCTTCTTCACCTAATACGAGAACATATTTTGCCCCTAAGCGGTCGGCATGCTTAAATTGCCCTTTCATTTTACGTTGTTGGTAATCTTTATCAATTTGAAAGCCAGCCTCACGTAAATGTTGAATAATACGAACTGCTTCCACATCCACATCGCCCATCGTTACTAAGAATAAATCAATGTTCTCATTAATAGGTAATGTAATATTTTCTGCTTCTAATGCAAGCTGTAACCGTTCGAGCCCCATTCCAAAGCCGATACCTGGGGTGCTTGGCCCTCCTAATTCTTCTGCTAAACCGTTGTAACGACCACCACCAAGTAGCGTCGTAATTGCTCCAAATCCTTCTGCATCACTCATTATTTCAAATGCCGTATGGTTGTAATAATCTAAACCACGAACAAGGGTTGGATCAACAATATAAGGAATGTTCATCGCGTCTAAATAAAGTTTTACTTTTTCAAAATAAGCGGTAGAATCTTCATTTAAATACTCTAATACAGAAGGAGCCGTTGCCATTGCTGGGTGATCCATATCTTTTTTACAATCCAAAATACGTAATGGATTTTTTTCCAAGCGACTGTTACAATCGTCACATAATTCTCCCATATGTGGTTTAAAATGTTCTATTAACGCATTGCGGTGTGCAATACGACTATCTGTATCCCCTAAACTATTAATCACGAGTTTAATGTTTTTTAATCCGAATTTTTTATATGCCGTCATAGCAAGCGCGATGACTTCCGCGTCAACACTCGGATCGGCACTACCTAATACTTCCACACCGAACTGGTTCAGTTGACGCATTCTTCCTGCTTGTGGTCTTTCATATCGAAACATTTGCGCAAAATAATACAATTTAGTCGGTTGAATGGGAGAGCCGTACATTTTATTTTGTACATACGCACGAACAACCGGTGCAGTTCCTTCTGGACGCAAGGTGATACTTCGACCGCCACGGTCATCAAATGTATACATCTCTTTTTGAACAATATCTGTTGTATCTCCTACCCCACGTTGAAACACTTCCGTATGCTCAAATAGTGGAGTACGAATTTCTTCATAATTAAATTTTGCACTAATATCACGTAATACTTTTTCTACATATTGCCATCTTGCTGTTTGCTCTGGTAATAAGTCTACTGTTCCTCTCGGAGCACTCAATGCCATAGATAAAAACCTCCTTATAAAAATAAAATCTCGTCCCTTTATTCCATTATAAATACGGAATAAAGGGACGAGATATACCCGCGTTGCCACCCTAAATTAATGTATGTCCTACATTCACTTTCACAGTTAACGCCTGTTATACGTTCATTAAAGAATCCTCTAGGACTGTCTTTCATTAGGCATTCCATGTGAAAATAGTTTCAACCTTGCTATTTTCTCTCTGTTCATGATGACACTAACTACTTCGTTCCTTCATCGGATTTCATTATTCATTTTATCGTTTTTATCATAAGTTTATTTATTCATTTTGTCAAGAATTAACTAGGGTCCACTATAAGCCCTTCTTTTGTTTCTACCATGATCGTAACTGGTCCATCATTTGTTAAGGTTACTCCCATCATTGCACCAAACTTCCCTGTTTCAACATGTATGCCTTCGCTTCGTAATGCATCATTAAATAATTCGTACAATCGATTCGCTTCATTTGGATGCATTGATTTTGTAAAACTCGGGCGACGACCTTTACGAATATTGGCATATAATGTGAATTGAGATATAGATAACACACTACCTTCTACATCTATCAAAGAGCGATTCATTTTACCTTCTTCATCTTCAAAAATACGTAAATGAATAATTTTTTGTACAATTGCTTGGACATCTTTCTCCGTGTCATTTTCCCCTACACCAAGTAAGATGACAAAACCGTGATCAATCTGTCCAACGATTTCATGATCTACTTCTACTTTTGCATCTTTACTTCGTTGTACAACTGCTCTCAACTGACATAACTCCTTTTTTTAATGAACTGTACGTGTTACTGCATAAATATCTTTTACTTGTTTAATTTTATCGACAACATAATGTAAGTGATCTGTATTTTTAATTAAAACAGTCATATGAATATGTGCTATTTTATTTTTATCTGCCCGTCCACTTACGGAAGAAATTTGTGTGTTCGTCTCATTTACAACTTGTAAAATTTCATTTAATAACCCGTGACGATCATAACCAGAAATTTCAAGATCTAAATAATAATCTTTTGAAAACGTATTTGTATTGCGCCAACGTACTTCTAGCATTCGGTCTTTTGCTTCGTCGGATTGTATATTCGGACAATCTGTGCGGTGAACAGATACACCGCGACCTTTCGTAATATAGCCGACAATATCATCATTTGGCACAGGATTACAACATCTAGATAAACGAACTAATATGTTGTCGATTCCCTCGACGATGACGCCCGAATCTGATTTACCAATTGGCGCCGCTTTCTCTTGAATTACTTTATTTACTTCTTCTGTGGAAGATTCTAACTGTTGTTCTTCTAACTCTTTTTCTTTACGTAATTTATCTGTTAAACGTGTCACAATTAAAGAACTGGTAATTCCTTGATACCCAACCGCAGCATATAAATCATCTTCATTTTGGAAATTAAACTTTTCACAAACACGTTTAATATTTTCTTCTGTTAACACTTCTTTTGTTGTAAATCCAAGTTCTTTAATTCCTTTTTCTACTTCTTCTTTTCCTTTTTCAATATTTTCTTCTTTACTCTGTTTTTTGAAATATTGTTTAATTTTACTTTTTGCTTGTGAAGATTGAGTCAGTTTCAACCAATCTTGTGACGGACCATAGGAATGTCTAGATGTAATAATTTCGACAATGTCCCCATTTTTTAATTTATAATCTAATGGCTCCATTTTCCCATTCACTCGTGCTCCAACTGTTTTATTTCCAATTTCGGTATGAATGCGATAAGCAAAGTCTAAAGGAATAGACCCAGACGGCAATTCAATGACATCGCCTTTTGGGGTAAATACATAAACCATATCAGAGAATAAATCTACTTTTAATGACTCAACAAATTCCTCTGCATCATGTGTATCTTGTTGCCAATCTAAAATCTCTCTAAACCATGTTAATTTTTCAGCAAAACTTGATTTGTTTTGATGAAGTTGTTTTCCTTCTTTATATGCCCAATGTGCAGCAATACCATATTCTGCAATTTCATGCATTTCTTTCGTTCGAATTTGCACTTCTAATGGTTCTCCCTCTGGACCAATTACTGTCGTATGAAGGGACTGATATAGATTCGGTTTCGGCATTGCTATATAATCTTTAAAACGACCAGGCATCGGTTTCCAGTACGTATGAATAATTCCTAAAACTGCATAACAATCTTTAATACTGTCCACAATAATACGGACAGCTAATAAGTCATAAATTTCATTGAAAGCGACACCTTGCGCTTGCATTTTTCGATAAATACTATAAATGTGTTTCGGTCGTCCAGAAATTTCTGCTTCAATACGAACGTTTGCTAATTCATTTGCAATTTCATCAATAATTTCATCGATATATGATTCACGCTGATCTCGTTTTTGTCGCATTAATTGCACAATACGATAATATTCTTGTGGATTTAAATACCTTAACGCAGTATCTTCTAATTCCCATTTAATCGTTGACATTCCAAGTCGATGTGCCAATGGAGCGAAAATTTCCAATGTTTCATTTGAAATGCGTCGTTGTTTTTCGTTCGGTAAATGTTTTAACGTACGCATATTATGTAACCGGTCTGCCAATTTAATTAAAATGACACGAATATCTTTCGCCATGGCAACGAACATTTTTCGATGGTTTTCGGCTTGTTGTGCTTCTTTTGATTTATATTTAATTTTTCCTAGTTTCGTAACGCCATCCACAAGCATTGCAACTTCATCATTAAATGCTTCTGCGATTTCTTCTTTTGTTACATCCGTGTCTTCTACCACATCATGTAAAAATCCACCTGCAACTGTTTCAGGATCCATATCTAAATCAACTAAAATACCTGCAACTTGCACAGGATGAATAATATACGGTTCGCCTGATTTCCGATATTGACCTTCATGTGCATCCTTGGCGAATTCATAAGCACGGTAAATAAATAAAACATCATCGTCTGATAAATATTGCTCTGCTTTTTGAATAATATCGTCAATCGTTACTATTTTATCTTTTGACATGGGTATCACCTAAATTTCATCTAAGTTATGGGCCGATCGACATATATTTCGAATCAATTGTAAATGTAAAAGTTATGGAAACACGAATAGCTTAGTGAAAGTAACCATACAGACATGTACTACAAGCACCTTCGTGTTTCAAATGATATTTATGATGTTGTGAACCTAATCAAAAGATTTGTAACTTTTACTTACTACATATAGTTGTTTGTGATCGGTTTATTCGTATCTCATTAATGTTAAAACATCGTAATTTTCTAACTTGCTCATACCATCTAAATAGGCTAATTCAATTAAAAATGCACAACCTACTACGACACCACCAAGTTGTTCAATTAATTTTATCGTTGCTTCTATTGTACCACCAGTTGCTAATAAGTCATCTGTAATTAATATACGTTGTCCAGGTTTAATTGCATCTTTATGCATTGTTAACACATTTTCTCCATATTCTAAACCATAATCAACTTTAATCACTTCACGTGGTAGTTTCCCTTCTTTACGTACTGGAACAAATCCTATCCCCAATTTATATGCGACAGGACAACCAATAATAAAGCCTCTCGCTTCTGGTCCTACAATTAAATCAATTTCTTTTTGCTCAGCATATTTTGCAATCTCCTCTACAGCGTAGGCATAAGCTTCCCCGTTTGCCATAAGTGGTGTAATATCTTTAAATTCTACCCCTTCAATCGGCCAATCTTGTACAATTGCAACATGTTCTTTTAAGTTCATAATGTTACTTCCTCTCTGTTTTCCTCTTCTTCATGCATCAATGGCAAAAACCATGATTTTAATTCATTATAATTTGAATAATATAGCGTACGTTCAATTTCACTTTGTTGTAATTGAAATTGATAAGTTCGTGATTTGTCTAATGGTGTTTTTTCCACGTCTGGATTCATATACACCAAATCATTTTCAACACGAATAAATTTTAAGTCAAAAAATACTTTTAACATAAATATCGCTTTTTCTTTCGACCATTTTTGTTGGTAAATAATTTTTGGTAAATCGGATTTTAAATGTACAGGTTCTTGTTGAAATAAGAAACGATACATCTGTTTAAATTCGTCACGCGCTGGAATGGATTGTAAAAATGCATCCTCTGTCGCTTCAAAGCACAAATGAATCGCATTTGGTTGGGTATGTTTTACAATCTCTTGTAACACGGTTAAGTCATGCGGTAAATCATAAATATATAAACAATCTACTTTTTCTAACGTAGAAGGTGTTACTTCATACGTAATGGTTTGGACATTGGAATAATGTGCAAACTGTTGCATCGTTTCATTTTCATATACGACAACTAAATTAGCATCATAATGATTAAAAAAAGGAACGATATTTCTTTCCGATCGTTTCCCACGATAATCAAACAATTGCCATTCATGAATTGCCATATCTTCCATAAATATTTGTACTGTTTTTATTCCGTTCCATTCATTTATTTGTAATTTCCCTACGATATCGATCGGTGTTTTCTCTGATATAAAATGAAAAAGTTCTCCTTTCGAAAAGGCAATCACATCTAATACACCGGCATCTTTTTTGAATTGCAATTTTAAATGTTTATTATCTTGCCCAATTTGCCGCACTTGAGAAGGGATTCCTCGTACATGTAAAATTGGTTCTTCATTTTTCATTCCAAAAGGAGCTAATGCATTAATTTGTTGCACTAAATTTTCCGTTAGTGCATCGATGGAAACAGATGCATCAATATGAATTTGTCGCTTAAAATCTTCTTTATCTAACAATGAATAAATACGTTCATGTAAAAATTGTTTAATTTCATCAAGATTTTCCATCGGGAACGTCATACCAGCTGCTTGTGCATGTCCCCCAAAGGCAGAAAATAAATGTTTGATTTCCATACAATTTTCAAATAAATCAAATGCACCAATACTTCGTGCAGATCCTTTTAATTCATTGGTATCTTGTTTATATGTCAACATAATAACTGGACGATCAAATTTTTGTACGAGCCTAGAAGCAGCAATCCCTAATACTCCTTCATGCCATTGTTCGTCATACAATATAATAACACCATCATTGTTATTTACTTTCCCTTCCGCTTGCTGCACAATTTTTTCTACAATTTGCTGTCTTTCTTTATTTAGTTCTTCTATTTCTTCTGCTAAAAATTGCGCTTCTTCTTCATCTTCCGTTAATAAAAGTTGAACAGCTAATGTTGCATTATCCAAACGTCCCACCGCATTTATACGTGGCGCCAATATAAATCCTATGTCTTTTTCAGAAATTTCTTCTCCTACATTGGCGATTTTCTTTAATGTTTGAAGCCCGATATTGTCAGTTTTTGCTAATTGTTTTAAGCCGTATGTAACAAGTACACGGTTTTCATCGACTAATGGAACGAGGTCAGCAACCGTACCAATTGCAACTAAATCAAGCCATTCTGTCGGCATATAATCTAATAGATGGTAAGCAAATTGAAATGCAACCCCAACACCTGCTAAATATTTGCATGGATATGCTGGTGATAATTTCGGGTGAATAATGGCTAATGCATCAGGAACTTCATCTTGTACTTCATGGTGATCAGTAATGATGACATCCATGCCAAGACTTTTAATATAAGCAGCTTCTTCTACATTTGCAATTCCATTGTCAACGGTAATGATTAAAGAAGCACCTTCATTTGCCATATAGTCAATCGCGACTTTGTTTAATCCATATCCTTCTAGAAATCGATTAGGAATATAGTAATCACATTTTGCATCTAACGTTTGTAACGCCTTCATTAATACAGTTGTTGATGTAACGCCATCTGCATCATAATCTCCGTAAACGAAAATCTTCTCCCCATTTTCAATCGCCGAAAACACACGTTCTTTCGCTTCATCCATATCATTGAATTGGCTTGGATCAGAAATCTGATCCAAGCTCGGATATAAAAATTGTTGTCTCTCTGATTCTGTTGTAATGCCACGACGTTGTAATAATTGATCTATAATCGACACATCAACATCCTCATCTACTGTTTCGACGATCCAATTCGCCTTACTCTTTAACATACATTTCCTCCTTGCTTTTCAGAGTAAAGACAATTACTTTAAGTCTTCATCTTGTGATGAACGGATAGATGTTTCTTCTTCCACATCTGTCGTAACATCAATAATTTCCTGTTCATTTCTCATTTGTAGTTGCGCTTCTAATTTTTTGATCTGTTTTTTTAGTTGAAAATGTTTTTTACTTGCAACCATCATCATTAGTAATCCACCAAGTAAAACAGAAAATAAAATAACAAAAATTAACGGGGATGAACCACTCCAAAATAAATAGTTTACCTCTACTTCATCAATATTTAAAACAGCAAATACGGAGATAATAATTGTAAAGACAATTGCTAAAATAACATATGTTTGACCTTTCATGAATCCATCACCTCTGCCTTATTATACTTGTGGACCTTCTATACGCTTTTTCTTTCTGAAATCGATTGGTTTTTCTTTTAAATTTCTGCCTCGTAACCATAACCATAATTGGGAAGCTAAGAATAAAGATGAGTAAGATCCAGCTATTAACCCAACAACTAATGCAATCGCAAATCCTGAAATCGATTCAGCACCTAAAATTAAGAAAGATAATACGGCAATTAATGTTGTCATTGTCGTATTAATACTACGCATAAATGTTTGAATTAAACTATCATTAATAATTTTTGCCAATTCATCTTTTGATTTAATTAATTTATTTTTCGCACGAATATTTTCCCGAATTCGATCGAATACGACAATCGTATTATTAATCGAATATCCAACAATGGTTAAAATTGCAGCGACGATTGTAACGTCAAATTCAATTTGGAAAATACTAAATATAACGAGCATGAAAAAGACATCATGTAACAGAGCAACAATTGCTGTAATCGAGAAATAAAACTCAAAACGCATTGTCACATAAATAATCATTCCAAGTGCCGCAATTGCTAATGCTTTAATGGCATTTTTCACTAATTCTTGTCCGACAATTGGAGAAACAACACTTACACTTGGCTCGTGTCCATACTTGTCCATGAAATAATTTTTCACTTCATTTATCTTTTCTTTATTTAATACAGAATCATATCGTACAACGGCTATTTCACCATTTTCTCCAGATGTAACAATAGATTTTGCTTCTAAATCTAATTCTTCCATCGCATCTTCTATGGATGTTGTCGAAATGGTTTCATCTGATAAAATTTCCACACGTGATCCACTTGTAAAATCAATGCCCGGATTTAATTGTAAGAACGATAAAGATGCAATCCCAATTATTAATAGTGAAATCGTCAAAGTGAAAATCTTTTTACGATGTTTCACAATATCGACACGACGATGAAAGATCGTTGGCTCTACTTCTTTGTTTTTACTAATATCTTGAATTTGATCTTTCTTAACACCGAACCAGCCTTTACGTTTCGTTAAGAAACCACTTTGAATCCATAGACTTAATAATAATCTAGTACCAAATACCGCTGTTAAGAAACTAATTAAAATACTAACAATTAACATCGTTGCGAATCCTTTAACAGAACTCGTACCAAAAATAAATAGAACTGCTGCAGCTAATAACGTCGTAATATTCGCATCTAAAATCGTAACGAGCGAGTTTTTTCCTCCAGCTTTAAAAGAAGCTACGACAGATTTACCTGCACGTAATTCTTCTTTAATCCGTTCAAATGTTAAGACGTTTGCATCTACAGCCATCCCAACACCGAGAATTAATGCTGCAATACCTGGTAATGTTAATACCCCATTCATTAATTGAAACACTAATAAAATTAAGTAGACATAGATGGTAATATTGATTCCAGCAATAAATCCTGGAAAACGATAAGTAACAATCATGTATAAGAAAATAATTGCTACACCAATAATTCCTGCAAATACCGTTTCATTTAATGCTTGCTCTCCAAATTGTGCCCCGACAGATGTGGAGTATAATTCTGTCATTTGCACTGGTAATGAGCCAGAGTTTATAATATCGGCAAGTCTTTGCGCTTCTTCTACTGTAAAGTCTCCTTCAATTTGTACACTAGTAGTATTCAATGTACTAGATACAGCAGGTGCCGAAATATATTTTGGGTTAGCTTTTCCTACCTCATCTAAAAATGCATCTTCTCCCTCTTGGAAGTCCATCCAGATGACGAGTAAGTTTTGTCCTTCCCCCATATTTTTAATCTTTGTCGTTACATCAGCAAATTTCTCTGCATCTTTTAATTGTAAAGTAACAATTGGTTGATTTGTATCTTGGTGAAAATCCTGTTTTGCACTACCTTCTTTAATATCCGAACCATTTAAATGTTCTTCATCATAAATATCTCTAAAGGATAATCTTGCTGAAGTAGATAACATTTCACGTGCTTCCTCTTGGTTATCTACACCAGCTAATTGCACACGAATTCGGTCATCTCCTTCAATATCTATGACCGTTTCACTAATCCCTAATCGGTTTACACGGTCATTTAATGTTTGGACTGTTCCTTCGAGTAAGGATTGATTTACCTCTTGACTTTCATCAATTGGTTCCACTTCATAGAGAATTTCAAATCCACCTTGTAAATCTAATCCTAAATTAATTTTTTTACTAATATCTGTTACAGTCGTTCCAATAATCGACATAAAAGCTACGACGATAATGAGAAACGCTATAATTCTACTTCTTTTCTTCATGCATTCATTTCCTCTCTTTAGGTATGCTTCGTTTACGATTGTTCATTGTTTGTAACTGCTTGAATCGATGCCATTAAATCACTATCATCCACTTTTAAAGCATTCACTGTAATGAAATTCATGTACGTACTAGCTGGAAGATGAAAAATATCTTGAACAATTTCATGTAAATATTTTTCTGGATTACTTTTCCATATTGTTTCCATTAAACAACGCCATAACTCATCAACGGTTATTTCGTTATACCCAATAAGTTTAAATTCAGATTCTTTACTTTTTAATGCTGGATAAACATGTTCTTTCCATTCACGTACATGTTTTCTTTCCATTGATAAACCCCTTTCTATGAAATCGATAATTTATGTCATTTATGTAAGGTTACAGAGCATATATATGATTATAATCGTATTTCTTCCTAATAGAAAGAAAGGTGAGGTTGTGACGAAACAATCTTTTCTATATGGCACAATTGTATTAATTGTTGCTAGTATGTTGACAAGGTTCCTTGGTTTTATCAACCGAATGATTACAGCAAGATTAATGGGTGAAGAAGGAATTGGGCTATATATGTTAGTAATGCCTACATTGTTCCTCCTATTAACTCTAACCCAAATAGGATTGCCGTTAGCGATCTCCAAAAATATTGCGGAGGCTTATGCAAAAAACGACGAAGGACGCATCCGAAAAATAATGACATATGCTTTCATTATTATAACATGTACGAGCATATTTTTTACTGTTTCACTCATAGTTTTTGCACCGGTCATTGCAACGTATTTATTAACAGATGAACGAACAGAATATTTATTGTATGCATTGGCTCCGGCTATTCCAATTATCGCATTTTCTTCATTATTTAAAGGATATTTTCAAGGGTTACAAAATATGAAACCACAAAGTATTGGATTAGTAATTGAACAAATAGTCCGTATTGGTTTCGTATATGTTGCCATCCACTATTTTATCCAGTTTGGAATTGTACATGCTGCAGTAAGTGCAGTTGTATCTATTACAATTGGCGAAATTGCTTCATTCCTATTTCTTTATTACCAATATAAAAAATTTCAAGTAAAGAAAACACAAGCGAAGCAATCATCACATATATTAAGTAGTTTACTAACGATTGCTTTACCACATACGACAAGTAAATTAGTACAATCCTTTTCTAATTTTTTAGAACCTATCTTCGTGACAAAAAGCTTAAAAGTAGCTGGCTATAGTACAGTTGAAGCAACGAAACAATATGGTGAATTAACCGGTTTTGTCATGCCACTTTTGTTTTTACCAACATTTATAACGAATTCTATCTCTGTTGCATTATTACCATCTGTTTCTATGCTACAAACACGAAATGAACAAAAAGTATTATTTGAACGAATGGAACAAGCAATTCGATTTTCATTTTTATCTGGTGCCGTTGCAACCATTATTTTTATGTTGTTTGCCAATCCTATTTTAACATATATATATGGTACAAGTAATGCAAGTCTATTTGTAAAAATGATGGCACCGTTTTTTCTATGTCTTTATATACATACACCATTACAAACCATTCTTATATCACTTAATTATGCTCGAGAAGTGATGTGGAATAATATTTTAGGGGCAATTGTAAAATTTTCTATATTAATTGTTTTTACGTCCCATTCGGCATTTGGAATTTATGGCGTCGTCATCGCCCTTAATACGTACGTTCTCTTTGTTATGTGTTTACATTTTTTACTGTTGTACCGTCGAACAAAGTTTTTTCTTCCTTTTAAAAATGTGTTCCGATTAGTTTTATTATTCATTAGTACCTATGCTGTCGCCTATATGTTGAAAACATATATCATCATTGATGGAATCTTTATGTTTATGATGTTATTAGGTCTAATTATTTGTATATATACTATCTTTATTTTTCTTTTCCGCTGTATTACTAAAGAGGAATGGATACAATTTAAAAAGATTTTATGGAAAAGTAATGGATAGCTTTATCATTCATTAGCTGTATAAATGAATGGACACAAAAAAACATTTCATCTATATTTTGATGAAATGTTTTTTTTCGATGTATGTACAATTAGTCTACTTTTACTTCGCGAATAGCAGCACGATCAAATGTTAATCGAGCATCATTTGATTTAATAATGACTTTTCCTTCGTCGATCGCATCGATGATACCATGAAGCCCACCGATTGTCACAATTGAATCGCCTTTTTGTAAATTATCTTGCATTTCTCTTACTTGTTTCTGTCGCTTCTGTTGTGGACGAATTAATAAGAAATAAAAGATAACGAACATTAAAATAATTGGTGATAGTGATATTAATTGCTCCATTATGTCCCTCCTCCCTAAAAGTTTTTCGGTTTATCTTTGTTGAACCCATATTGTTCAAAAAAGATTTCTTTAAATGTTCCAAGTCGGTCCTCTCGAATAGCTTCTCTGACTTGCTCCATTAATTTTAACAGAAAATAAAGGTTATGATAAGTAGTAAGCCTAAATCCGAATATTTCATTCGTATTAATTAGATGACGAATGTATGCACGAGAATAATTTTTACATGTGTAACAGTCACAATTTTCATCAATTGGCGAGAAATCACGTGCATATTTAGCGTTTCGAACGACTAAACGACCGTTAGACGTCATACATGTACCATTACGAGCAATTCTCGTCGGTAAAACACAGTCAAACATATCAATGCCACGTAATGCTCCCTCAATTAAGGAATCAGGTGAACCAACCCCCATTAAATAACGTGGCTTATTGGAAGGCATGAATGGGATGGTTTCTTCAAGCACTTGATTCATAATATGTTTCGGTTCACCGACAGATAACCCTCCAATTGCATATCCTGGGAAATCTAGTGATGTTAGATCTTCTGCACTACGTTTACGAAGGTCTGCATATTCTCCCCCTTGGATAATGCCAAATAATCCTTGGTCTTGTGGACGTTTATGTGCCTCTAAACAACGTGCTGCCCAACGTGATGTACGTGCAACAGATTTTTCCATATACTCATAAGTTGCGGGATATGGTGGACATTCATCTAACACCATCATAATGTCTGGGCCGAGGTCATTTTGTACTTGCATCGCTTTTTCAGGAGAGAAAAATAATTTTTCCCCACTTAAATGGTGTCTAAAATGAACTCCTTCTTCCTGAATATCCCGAATTTTACTTAAGCTAAATACTTGGAACCCACCAGAATCCGTTAAAATCGGTCTATCCCAATTCATAAATCGATGTAGGCCCCCTGCTTCTTTTACGATATCCTCTCCAGGACGTAACCATAAATGATACGTATTAGAAAGAATGATTTGTGCATCCATCTGTTTTAATTCTTCTGGACTCATTGTTTTAACTGTAGCTAATGTTCCTACAGGCATAAACATCGGTGTATCAAACGTACCATGTGGCGTATGGACTTTACCAAGTCTAGCACCAGTTTGTTTACACGTTTTAATTAATTCATACGTAATTGCCATTTTATTTGTCATCCTTTTTATCTTTTTCACTTGGCAAAATAAACATTGCATCTCCAAAGCTAAAAAAACGATATGATTGCTGGATCGCTTCTTCATATGCATTGAAAATTAGTTCTTTTCCTGCTAATGCACTAATTAATAATAAAAGTGTTGATTTGGGCAAATGGAAATTCGTGATTAATCCATCTATTGCTTTATACGTATATGGTGGATAAATATAAATATTCGTCCATCCCGTCTCTTCGACAAATTTTCCATCATGTGCATGTGCAATCGTCTCTAACACCCTCGTTGATGTTGTACCTACCGAAATGATTCGCCCATTTGTTGCTTTCACATGATTTAATGTTTCAGCTGCTTCTTTGGACATATGGTAATATTCACTATGCATATCATGTTCTTCAATTTCATGAACTGTCACTGGTCGGAATGTTCCAAGCCCGACATGTAACGTAACATAAACGATATGGATTCCTTTTGCCTTTATTTCTTCTAATAATTCTTTTGTAAAATGTAAACCAGCTGTTGGTGCCGCTGCTGATCCTTCTTCTTTTGCATACACCGTTTGGTAGCGATCATCATCTTGTAACTGTTCTTTTATATATGGCGGTAAGGGCATTTCTCCTAATTCATTTAATATTTCAAGAAAAATCCCTTCATACGTAAGGCGTAATACACGAGCCCCTTCTTGTTTTTCCTCGATACAAGTTGCAACAAGTTTTCCATCACCAAAAGAAATCTTTGTACCAACCTTTACTTTACGAGCCGGTTTTACAAGTGCTTCCCATTCATTGTTATCATTTTCATGTAATAGTAACACTTCGATTTTAGCAAATGTTTCTTCTTTCACCCCAAATAATCGAACTGGAATTACTTTAGAGTTGTTTAATACTAAACAATCCCCACTTTTCAAGTAATCTGTCACATGTTTAAAATGATCATGTACCATTTCTCCTGTATCTTTATTCAACACAAGCAGTTTCGACGATGTGCGATCCTTTAATGGTGTTTGTGCAATTAAATGTTCTGGTAAATAATAATTATATGATTCAATATCCATGTTTTTAACTCCTATTTAAAACGTGAAAAGATAGCGAACAACAACGATAAGATAACCGATACGACGATAGATGTCATAATAGGAAAATGAAAAGATACATTAGCTTTTTTAAACGATATATCTCCTGGTAACTTCCCAATCCATGTCCAAATAACACCAATTATAATAAAGACAATCCCTATTAAAATAAACATTTTTCCAAATTGCATCGAATTCACCTTTTTATTCCAAAATGTTCATATGCTTTTCCAGTAACTATACGCCCTCTCGGTGTTCGTTGGATAAAGCCGATCTGTAATAAGTATGGTTCGTATACTTCTTCAATTGTTTGTGATTCCTCACCAATTGTTGCTGCAATTGTATCTAAACCGACAGGTCCACCTTGAAAATCTTGGATGATACCTTGTAAAAATTTATGGTCTATATGATCGAGTCCAACATCATCCACTTGCAACATTTCTAGTGCCCTTTTTGTTGTTTTTAATGAGATTTCTTCTTCCCCACTAACTTGTGAAATATCTCGGATACGTTTTAATAAACGATTCGCAATTCGTGGAGTCCCACGAGAACGTCCAGCTATTTCTAATGCCGCTTCTTTTTCGATAGGCATTTGGAAAATAGATGCGGTTCGTTCAATAATTTCACATAAGTCATCCCGTTCGTAATATTCTAATCGACATAATACACCAAAACGATCACGTAATGGTGCCGTTAAAAGTCCTGCACGTGTCGTCGCTCCAATTAATGTAAATGGTGGTAAATCGATACGAACAGACCTAGCACTTGGCCCTTGACCAATCACAATATCTAAAAAATAATCTTCCATTGCTGGGTATAATACTTCTTCAATCGCACGCGGGATTCGATGTACTTCATCGATAAATAATACATCTCCCGGTTCAAGAGAAGACAAAATAGCGGCTAAATCACCTGAACGTTCTATTGCTGGTCCAGATGTTGCACGAAATTGTACACCCATTTCATTGGCAATGATGGCAGCTAATGTTGTTTTTCCAAGTCCTGGTGGACCATATAATAATACATGGTCTAACGCTTCTTCACGCATTTTTGCTGCTTGAATAAATATGTCTAAATTTTCTTTTACTTTATGCTGACCAATATATTCTGCTAGCATGGTAGGACGTAATGATAATTCTACTAGTTTGTCATCTTCATTTTGTTCGCCAGTTACAATACGGTCTTCCATCACGATCCCCTTTCCTAGCTTACATTAATTTTTCACAAATAATGCTAATGCTTTTCGAATAAGTTCATCTGTTTCCGTTATGTTCTCTTTTTTCAACTGTGACATCACATGGTTAATTTCTTTATCCGTATATCCTAATGCTTTCAATGCCTCTTTCGCTTCTGAAATGTGAGCAGAAGATGTAGGTGATACGGTCGTTGTCGTTTCTTCCATAGAGAACACAGCCGTTAATTTGCCTTTTAAATCTAAAATAATTTGTCTAGCTGTCTTCTTTCCTACACCAGGAAATTTCGTTAAGTATTTTTCATCTTCCTGTTCAATCGCCGTGATAAATTCATTTACATCTGCATTCCCCAAAATAGCGACAGCACTTCTAGGACCGATACCTGAAACAGAAATTAATTTAGTAAATAAATATTTTTCCTCTTCATCTTTAAATCCATACAAAGTTTGATTATCTTCCCGCACATGATGATACGTAAAAATAAATAATTCCTTTTGTAAAGAATTTTGGTAAATGAATGGATTGGGACATACGATTTCATAGCCAATGCCACCTACATCAACGATAATCGATTCGTCTAATATAAACGCTAATTGTCCTTTAATATAAGCAATCATGAAATTCCCCTTTATACGAGCAAGTCATCATTCAGTTTCTTCTAAATTGTGATGCACATCTTGCACGTCTTCATTTTCTTCTAACATGTCAATCATTTGCATCATCTTCTCTTTAGCGTCACCATCTAATGCAGTATATGTTTGTGGAATCAGTGTAATTTCCGCTTCTTCAATATCATATCCTGCTTCACGTAAATGGTCATTTACCTCTTGAAATGCATCTGGTGTCGTATAAATTTCATATACACCTTCTTCGACTTCAATATCATCTGCTCCTGCATCAATAGCTTCCAAAGTTAATTCATCTTCATCTATTTTTTCTTCTTTATCTACAATAACAATATACCCTTTACGATCAAACATAAATGATACGCAACCCGTTTCTCCTAAGTTACCACCATGTTTACTAAAGGCATGGCGTACTTCTGATGCTGTACGGTTTCGGTTATCTGTAAGTGCATGTACAATAACAGCAATTCCGTTTGGTCCGTATCCTTCATATGTTACTTCTTCAAAGTTCGCCCCATCGAGCATACCTGTCGCTTTTTTAATTGCACGATCAATATTATCATTTGGCATATTATCTGCTTTTGCCTTTTCAATTGCCGTACGAAGTGGTGGGTTCATTTCTGGATCGCCACCACCCATTTTTGCTGCCGTATATATTAATTTTGCATGACGCATAAATATTTTTCCTCGTTTTGCGTCTTGTGCACCTTTTCTTCTTTGAATATTATGCCATTTTGAATGTCCAGCCATGTTCCTGTCCCCTTTCTCGCTTGGACTAAAATCCTTTTACAGTATAGCAAAATTATGCCAGTAAAGAAAGAATGTACCTTATTTTAAACGTAATTGTGTTGCAATGTTCCGCTTATGTTCTGTGCGTGCATGTAATCGTTCAATGATCGCTTTATCTTTTTCAGGGATTTCTTCCCCTTCTAAATAAGCATCAATATGTGCGTATGTGGTCCCCATTTCTTCTTCATCGGTTTGTCCTATCCAAAGATCTGCACTTGGATTTTTCTCAATGACCTCCACTGGTACATGTAAGAAGTGTGCAAGTTCACGAACTTCTTGTTTCGTTAAATCAACAATCGGTTGTAAATCGACTCCACCATCCCCATATTTCGTGAAATATCCTGTAAACCATTCAGCCATATTATCTGTTCCGACGACTAAATAATTGTAATTATTTGCAATAGTATACAATGTACTCATTCGGAGACGGGCACGTAAATTTGCATCTGCAATACGAGCATTCTTTTCATGCCACTCACTAACGCGATTTACTTCCTGTTGAATCGTTTCGATCATTAAAGCATGTGTCGCCGTTAAGTCAACATTCATGGATGTAATATGACAAGCTTGTACAACTGCTTGTGCATCTTTTAAGTCTGTTGGATTACTATTAATCGGCATAATGACACCAAGTGAATCATTCGGAAATGCGCGTTTAATTAAGTTTGCAACTACCCCCGAATCTAGGCCACCACTAACACCGACAACTAATCCATTCGCATTGGCTTGCTCTACTTGATCTTGTAGCCATACCGTTATTTTTTCAACAATTTGTTCCATCTACCTCATCCTTTAATATATTCGTATGGTAGAAAAGGGATATACATCTATTTTCTATCCCTTTTCCTACATTAAATATGCTTACTATTATGTTATATTATACACATAATGTGCGGTATCTTGAATTATTACAGTTTCCCCATTACGTCAAACGATAATGGCCACCTTCATGAAAATACGTATCATTTCTAAATGACTCGAATTGCCCTATATTTTCTCTTTGCATGTTATTTGGGATTGGATCTCTTTGATGTTCACCATGTTCGATCTGCGTATGATCATGTATGTTATTTTTTATTTCACTTAAATTTTCTTTATGATGTTTACAACAGCAACAATAGTAAACAATTGTATCCGGTCTTCTTTCATGAAAATCGGTTTGTCTTGTCTGGTTCGGCTCCACCATACGGTTTTCTACTTGATTTGGCATAGGCATCTCAGATCTTCGGTTGTCATCTCGTTCGGGAACTCGTGGTGCTACAACTCGTGGTTCCCCTAAAGGCCTATTTTGTGGCACATTTGATTGCAACTCATTTTCCCTTTCCATCGAGCGAGGTCTTTGTCGTTCATCATGTTCTACATCTTGCATCGGTCGAAAATTCCTATGTTCCATCTCACTTCTTTCTTCTTCTTTCAATCTCTCTTGTTGTTCGTTTGGATGAATGGGCATCATTTTAGAAGGAATTTGAATTTTCATTCCTGGAAGCATCATCTCAGGATCGGCAATTTGTGGATTCGCTTGAATTAACGTATCCAAATCTACCCCATACTGTTTAGAAAGTTGATATAACGTATCACCTTTTTGGACGATATGAATTTGCATGAACATTCTCCTTTGTATCATAGTCTATAACAACGTATGCAAAAATCATGTCCTACGTGCCCAGAAATACTCCTCTTCTTTCTTCAAAGAAAAACGTCCATAGCATATAGCACGATGAAAGTGCCTATATGTATATGGACGTAATATCATCATATAGTTGGAACTGATGATTTAAATTGATATACAGGATATGTTCCTAATACTGTCACTTTACAATCTAAAGCGGTTAATTCTCCGATGACACCTGGAAATAAAGCATCATCATAAGGTTCGTCAACATCAATTAAGAAAAAGTAATTCCCTAATCCTGTTTTCATCGGGCGTGATTCAATTTTGGATAAGTTCATCTTTCTCCAAGCAAATGCAGATAACACTTGATGTAAAACTCCCGCACGGTCTTCAGGTAAAGTTACTAAAATACTCGTTCTTTCTAGTTTTTTCTCATAGTTAATATTTATTCCTGTTTCATCTTTCGTTAAAACGATGAAACGTGTATGGTTATTCGGGAAATCGTGAATATTTTCCTTTAATACGGTTAAATCATATTCTTTTGCAGCGAGTAAATTTCCAATTGCTGCAATTGGACGGCCATTTTCACTTACCAATTCGGCAGCACTTGCTGTTGAATTCGTATAATGAATGGATGCATTTTTTAAATTTTTATGGATGAATTGCTGACATTGTGCAATTGCATGACGATGTGAGTGTACTTCTTCGATATCATTCAAACTACGATCAAAACTTTTATGCACGAGTAAATTTTGTTCGATTGGCACGACTAACTCTGCTACGATTGGTAAACGGACTTGATGTACTAAATAATCAATCGATAAATGTACCGTTCCTTCAATCGCATTTTCAATCGGTATGACACCGATGTCGATTTCTCCTTCCTCTACTGCATCAATGACTTGTGGGATTGTTTTATAGGCAATCTTTTCATCCCCATTAAATGCTAAGTCTGCCGCTATTTTTGTAAATGTTCCTCTAGGTCCTAAATATCCAATTTTCCCTGTCAATTCACTTCGCTCCGTTCTATTTTCCGATATTCATAAAGTTGTATCTATTTTCTAAATATTTACACATATAATATACATACTTTAACAAATGGAATAGAACTAATCAATAAATTCAAATTCAAAATCTAATAATCTTACTGTATCGCCATCCTGTGCCCCACGTTTTCGTAACTCATTATCCACACCCATATGACGTAATTGTCTTGCAAACCGTTTCACACCTTCATCTGTCGTAAAGTCTGTCATCTTAAATAACTTTTCAATTTCATTCCCTTGTAAGACAAAGGCACCATCATCATCACGACTTACTGTGAACGGTTTTTCTTGTGGTTTCGGTTCAATAACAACTGTATCTTCTATCACTGCCGTATGTTTCGGTATTGTATCTAAAGTATCGGCAATCTTATATAATAAGACATCTAATCCTTTTCGTGTAAAGGATGAAATGGGAATAACCTCGATATCAGCACCAATTTTTTCTCTAAATTCTTCTAAATTTTTCTCCGCTTCTGGCATATCCATTTTATTCGCTACAATGATTTGTTTTTTCTCCATTAATACGTCATCATATTGTTTTAACTCTTCATTAATTTTTACATAATCATCATATGGATTACGCCCTTCCATACTTGCCATATCGATTAAATGAACAATCAATCTCGTACGTTCTACATGTCGTAAAAATTGATGACCTAAGCCAACACCTTCGTGTGCTCCCTCAATTAACCCTGGTAAATCAGCCATAACAAAACTACGCCCATCATCTGTGTCCACAACACCTAAATTAGGGGACAGTGTCGTAAAATGGTAATCGGCAATTTTCGGACGTGCAGCACTGACGACAGATAATAATGTAGATTTCCCAACACTTGGAAAACCAACAAGCCCCACATCTGCAATCACCTTTAGCTCGACACGGATATTACGTTCTTCCCCTGGTTCACCGTTTTCCGAAAGTGTCGGTGCAGGATTTTTCGATGTGGCAAAACGAATATTTCCACGACCTCCACGACCTCCTTTCGCAATAACAGCACGTTGTCCATGTTCTGTTAAATCTGCTATCAATTCATTTGTATCTTCATCATATACAACCGTTCCCGGTGGAACCGGAACGACTAAAGGTTCTGTATTTCTTCCATGTTTACTTTTACTCATGCCATTTTCGCCACGTTCTGCTTTGAAATGACGATTATAACGAAAATCTATCAACGTATTAATTCCTTCATCTACTTCGAAAATGACGTCTCCACCATTTCCTCCATCTCCTCCAGCTGGTCCACCTTTTGGTACATATTTTTCACGACGGAAAGCAGCCATCCCGTTCCCACCGTCACCAGCTTTTACATAGACGGATACTTGATCGATAAACATATATTTCACCTCATTATATTCTCTTTCTTGCCATGTCTCGTACAAAGTATACCAAATTGTCTAATGGATGATAATAATATCAAAGAAAAAACTCCAATCTAAATTGATTGGAGTTTTTTTATCATTTACGCTTCAACAGATTCAGGATATACGCTAACTTTTTTACGGTCACGTCCGTAACGTTCGAAACGTACAACCCCGTCTACTTTAGCGAATAAAGTATCGTCTTTTCCGCGTCCAACGTTTTCACCCGGATAGATTTTCGTGCCACGTTGACGGTATAAGATTGATCCGCCTGTAACAAACTGACCGTCTGCACGTTTAGCACCTAAACGTTTAGCTTCAGAATCACGTCCGTTACGAGTAGAACCTGCTCCTTTTTTCTGTGCGAAAAACTGTAAATCTAATGTTAACATGTAAGGCACCCCCTTACTCTAGTATAATTTTTATAAATTCACCATATTGTCGTTCTATCGTTTTTAAAGATTCGATCATCGCTTCTAAAATAATATTCGCCTTTTCTAATCGTTCTCCAGTTAAAGAATTTGGTAATTCAACGTATAAATAACCGCCTTCTCCATGCTGATCAACGATTAATTCCGTTTCGCATAAAGCAGATACCGCATTTACGGAACCAAAGGAAACGGCCGACACAGCAGCACATACTAAATCGTAGCCGTATGGTCCACTATTTGCATGCCCACTTATTTCAAATGCATGGATCGTATCATTATATTTTGATATGACAACTTTTATCATACTTAAAATCCTTAAGCGTTAATTTTTTGCACTACTAATTTCGTGTATGGTTGACGATGCCCTTGTTTACGGCTGTAGTTTTTCTTAGGCTTATATTTGAAAACAGTAATCTTCTTTTGACGACCTTGTTTTTCAACTTTTGCCTCAACAGTAGCTCCTTCTACGTATGGAGCACCTACTTTAACATCTTCTCCACCAACGAATAATACTTTGTCAAATGTAACTGTTTCTTCTACGTCAGCATCAACTTTCTCAACGTAAATTACTTCCCCTTCAGCTACTTTAACTTGTTTACCACCAGTTTCAATAATTGCGTACATTCTCTTGCACCTCCTATTAGACTAAGACTCGCCATGCAGGTACTTTCTTTTAAAAGTTTAAAACCTGATCTGTGCGGTTGTAGCAATGGTGCTACAAATACATAACATAAAGATAATAGCATATTTCATTTATACTTGTCAACACCATTCATCCTTTATTTTTTAGCCATTGAAAGATGGTCATATGATATCCTCTAGAATCGAAAAAAGCATCTATTATTTCACGTTCTTCTACGATCAATTCATCGCTCATGTGAAATTGCGTTTGTTTTTCTTTATACAATTTTTTAATAAGTGTTTTGATTTGGTCCTCATGTTGACAATGGATTAATTTCCTCCGTTCATTGACTCTTTTTTTCTGCATCAGAAAACGAAGAAATTGAAAATGTCTTTCCCGAAACATACGTACATTTTCAAGGAACAGAAATATAGTGAGTAAAAGTACGGTTAAATGAAAATGGTACATATAGTAATACATCATATATAAGAGGGCGAGTAGCAATAGTGAAAATAGAACGATGAGTTGATAGGCAAAGTAGTACGGTAATTTTTTTAAAACGATATAAAACAACATTCTTCCCCCATCTAACGGCATGATAGGTAATAAGTTAAATACGCATAAAAGAAGATTAAAATAATGAATTTCTAAAAGGAGGGATGCGGGTACAATTGGAAATAAAGCTATTATGTTTAAAAAGAGAAATATAAATGCATGTTGAATTGGTCCCGCAAGTGTAACGATCATACATTCATTTATCGGTCGATTCATCCATTCTGTCGTCTCCATCACACCACCAAAAAAATGAAAGGAAACAGTTGGAATGTCCCATTTATAATATTTCGCAGCAATAACATGTCCTAATTCATGTATACATACAATCAAACTAACAATGAAAAATTGTACAAACATCCCAGTAAAAATACTAATAATGAAAAGAAATATAAAAACTGGATGAATGGATATGTTACGGGCTATCGTCAACTTGAATTACCTCTAAAGGATCCATATATGTATTATTTTTTTCCATTTGTACATATACTTCTTTTGCTTTACTTGCTTTGCCAATCCTATCTCCAGCTTCAACGGTTTCATAAATGTGTACATCAATATCTTTTAACTGCCCATAAGTCGTTGTACTATTATTGGCATGTTGAACAACAATCGTTTTCCCATAGTCTTTATCGTTTCCAGCAAAAATAATAACCCCACGCTGCATCGCATTTACGTTTTCCTCGTTTGTCGCAAGCACCGTCATTCCTTGTCCATTAGTTGAAAAAGTTTCAATCACTTCATTTTCTGTTAAAAAATTTCCCGACTCTGTTTCGTCTTTCATATGTTTTGTTGGGATTATTGCGAGAGGACTTCCAAAATTCGATACATACCATTCATTTACTTTTGCAAATGGAAATTCTTCTTTCATCCCATTATGTACAAATTGTGCCACCGGTTGAAAAAATGGAATGTTCGTCTGTAACAAAAAAGCACTTAATAAAAACAGTGTCATTGCACCAGCGAACGATCGAAATAACCGTTGACGGCGAAACATATGCTTGTTTGCCATCGGTGGAACATCGACATTACCATCATAAGATTCTTCTAACGTTGGTAAAATTGGCATCTGTTTTCGTTCATCACGTTGTACTTGTACACGTCGCATCCCTTTTCGTTTTTTTATTCCTCTTCGAATTTCTTTAATTCGCTTGTCCATACCGTTTCATCCTTTACCTAATTTGTTATCTTACTATATGCAAACGGATGGACACATATGAATTTAAAAAGTGTGGTATAAACTAAAAAAATAATTTCTTACGCTAAAATGATTGGCAACCAAACATATTGATATAACGAATATGATGAAACAATAAAACGAAAAGGTTGTATCCCTGTTATTCACTTAAGTTCGTACTTCCTATTCGTCTAATTGATCATGATGCCAGGGAATTTTTTCTTCTCTAACATTATATGGTATCGAGCCAAAAAAGGAGTCCCAGTAAAAATTACTGACACTCCTTTTCGCTCATTCGCTTTTGTCCAAGCCTTGTCATACATATTTTCTATGACTTAAAGCCAAACAAACTTTTCATTTTTTGGAACATTCCTTTGTTCTCCTCCAATGTTTGAAGGGGAACCGATTCTCCTAAAATACGACGTGCAATATTGCGATATGCAATCGAAGCCTTGTTGTCATTTTTCAATGCGACAGGCTCTCCATCATTGGACGCTTTTATGACATCGTCACTATCGATGACAATTCCTAATAGGTCGATCGACAACACTTGAATAACATCATCAATATCAAGCATATCGCCATCTTTCATCATATGATTACGAATACGATTAATAATCAATTGTGGCCGTTCCATTTCACGCTGTTCAATTAAACCGATAATACGATCAGCATCTCGTACACTGGATTTTTCAGGTGTTGTCACAACAATAGCTTTATCTGCACCTGCAATGGCATTTTTAAATCCTTGCTCAATTCCAGCAGGACAATCAATGATGATATAATCATAATCTTGTTTTAATTCCGCAATAATTTTTAACATTCCTTCTTCTGTAACAGCAGATTTATCACTCGTTTGCGCTGCTGGTAACAACGAAAGATGTGAAAAGCGTTTATCTTGAATTAACGCTTGTTGTAGACGACATCTCTCTTCAATGACATCCACAATATCGTAAATAATTCTATTTTCAAGCCCCATAATGACATCCAAATTACGTAAACCGATATCTGTATCAATGAGACACACCTTTTTATCCATCAATGCAAGGGCAGTTCCAACGTTTGCGGTTGTCGTCGACTTTCCGACGCCACCCTTTCCAGATGTAATAACAATCGCTTCACCCATCATACATTCCCCCTTTTAATTTACGCAATTTTCTCTGTACGTAAGGTAATACTTGTAAGCGGTCAATTACAATTTTTTCATTTTCTTTATCCAAATAGCCGCACTCCATATAAACCCCTTCTGTCTCGTAATCAGGGGCACGACTTATGTATTGTGATATGCGCAATTGATTTGGGTTCATATATGAGGCTGCAATGACAGCTTCATCGTTTCCCTTTGTTCCTGCATGTGCAATCCCATGTAATTTTCCTAATATGTAAATATCCCCTGTTGCACGAACTTCACCGCCCGGATTCACATCTCCAATTAAAAGTAAATCACCTTCAATATCAAGAATTTGTCCCGAACGAACGATTTGCGATATCGATTTTAAAGAGTGTTCTTCAAACCATTGTTTTGCTTTTTCACGGCTAATAACTTTGGAGTCAAATTTTTCTACATAGAAATGATTGTCTTTTTCAACCATTTCACGTAACTGCTTTTTTTGTTCAGGTGAAACATGACGATATCCCAATTGTAATGTCACATTTGCAGCTTTTTCCTGTTGGTCTGTATGAGGAACAGATGCTAACACTTCTTCTAGTTGAAGTATAACATCTTGGTAACTTGCTTCATCATTAATATGAAAAATTAAACCATCTTTTGTTCCTTTAATTGAAATAATTTGATTGTCATTTTGCATTTGTTTCACCCCATTAAGCAACCTTCCTTATTATGAAACTCGTTGTAACTCTTCATCACTCCATCTTACTAAACGTTTAGAAAAAATGAAATAGACTAATAAAAAGAACAAAAGATTTGCTACTACTGTTGGAAGGAGTCGATGTGTCAAAAAGAACATAAATGGTAAATCAATTGTTCCAACAAAACTATATACAATGTAAATTTGGATTTCTACTAGACTTATAGTAATCATTGCGATAATACATGACACAAGAAAATTCGTTATAAATAGTCGTTTTAAGATTTGTGCAATATAAACAGATACAGCATACACAAACATGTACACCCCTAATATATCCGCATAGACAATATCAATTAGTATCCCAAAAACAATACTAAATACGACTGCATAGAATGTATAACTTTTGTCAAAAAAAATAGCGACAACGATTAGAAACATAAATAACCAATGAGGGACAATTAATATTTCTGTTTCTAATAAACGTAAAGGCAATAAATCAATTGCTATACCTTCAATGACAAGCAAACCAAATAAAATGAGTACTAATACAAGACGCTTCATTTACTTATCACCCGAATTTTCTATGTCATCGTCTGTATCTAATGCTCGATCTATTACAATTACTTGATTAATATCGTAAATGTTTGCACTCGGTTCTAAATATACCTTTGTTGTTAAACCATACGGGTCTGCTTCAATCTCCTTAATTGTACCTATTGGAAGACCAGATGGATATTGTCCACCTAAAGAAGAAGAAACGACTAATTCTTCTTCTTTTACCTTTTTACCAGATTGCTCCATTATACGAAAAACAAGTGCTTCCTTTTCCTTGTCATACCCTTCAATTAACCCAAAAATATTATCTTTACCTTTACGTGAAATTGTAGCGGATATACGATTTAACTGGTCAAAACCAGTAATAAGTTGTACTGTCGCATGCATATTAGATACAGATGTAACTTTTCCAATCATCCCATCTACCGTCATCACTGCCATGTTCTTTTCCACACCATGTTTTGTCCCACGGTTAATGGTAACTTGTTCTAACCAACGTTCAGGTGAACGAGAGATTACTGTTGCTAATATTGGCTCAAAATCTCGTGGCGAATCTACGATATCTAGTGTTTTACGTAATTCCTCATTTTCTTTATCCAATTCATTTACTTCGTATACTAATGTTTTATATTCAGCTAATTTTTCTTTTAATATTTTGTTCTCTTCATACGTTATTCTAATATCCCCAATACTATGGTACGTATCAATAAAAAAGTTCGCTGGTTGACTAATAATGTTTTGCATCCAACCAACCGAATCGACAATCACCTTCTCAGGGCCTGATAAATGATCTCTTTTTGTTAAAGAATAGCCAACTAATACTACAAGTAAGATGATCCCAATTAATAGTATAAATAAAGATTTCCTACGAAAAAAAGACATGCATACACCTACTTATTCAATCGTTGTACGTGATGCTACATTCGGATTATCACGGAAATGTTGAATGTACTCTAATGATTTCCCTGTTCCAATCGCAACACATTCTAACGGATTATCCGCGATAAATACCGGTATATCCGTTTCTTCACTAATTACTTTATCAATATCATTTAATAGTGCGCCTCCACCTGTTAATACAATTCCACGATTCATTATATCAGCAGATAACTCTGGTGGCGTTTTTTCTAACGTCGTTTTTACCGCATGGACAATTTTTTCTACACTCTCTTTTAATGCATCTACAATTTCATCTTGAGAAATAGTAATGGTTTCTGGTAAACCATTCAATAAATTACGTCCACGAATAGCCATTGTAACATTGCTGTCTGCTTCTCTTGCAGATCCTATTTCCAGTTTAATTTCCTCTGCGGTTCTTTCACCAATCATTAAATTATATTTTTTTCGAATATAAATCGTAATAGCTTCATCTAAATTGTTTCCTGCAACACGAATTGATTTAGCTGTAACAATACCACCTAAAGAAATAACCGCTACTTCTGTCGTACCTCCACCAATGTCAACAACCATACTTCCTGTCGGTTCCCATACAGGTAAATCAGCCCCAATAGCTGCTGCAAATGGTTCAGCAATTGGATATGCTTCTTTTGCTCCTGCTAGTTTTGTTGCATCAATAACTGCTCGTTCTTCTACCTTCGTAATACCTGAAGGCACACAAACGACAACATTTGACTTCGCCCCAAAGCTAGAGCGTTTTTCATTTGCACGTTTCATATAATATTTCATCATCGCTGCAGTCGTGTCATAGTCTGCAATAACTCCATCTTTCATCGGACGAACAACTGTAATATTACCAGGAGTTCTTCCAATCATATCTCGTGCTTCATTTCCTACTGCGACAATTTGATTCGTGTCGTTGTTAACGGCAACTACTGATGGTTCGCTAACGACAACACCTTTTCCCTTTATACATACTAACGTATTTGCTGTACCTAAATCTATTCCTAAATCTTGTGATAATCCAAACATGATAAAACCTCTCTTTTATCCAAATAATTTGTCCATTCCTAGTTGATGATTCATAATCTTACCTTTTTTATAATATAACCAAACAATTCACAAAATAACATCTTGCATTAATCGTCATTCTTTATTATACGAAAAATAATGAAAAAATGATAGGGATACTTTTTTTCATTTTCATAAAAAATGCCATCTTTTCGCTGTTTTTTGTCATCAAAATGTAACCTTCTATCCATTATAATATAAAACACCAAAAAAAGTTATCCGGACATTTAGAAGGGATATTATTGTTAGAGTTGACAGATATATGAAATGTTTCATTTATACATCAAAAGCATTGAACTTTTTACAGAAAAAGTGGAAAAAATGGTCGCATATTTGAGATGTTTTTAGACGGTTATACAATATCAGCTGAAGATGCAAATGGAATAATCATGCGTACGATGGAAAAGGATCTTTACTTTGAAACATATCACATTTTAGATATAGACCCAACTCCAATCGCCGAATCAGATATTTCATTAGAACAAATGTCGAAATTTACATGTAACCAAGAGGGAAATGGTAGCATGTAGAGAAACTGTTCTACCAGTATATGACAAATGAAGTGACCAATTTGATAGTATGGTGGAACATATTCAAAATAATAGATTTTATCATGTGGTCATTCAGTAATGTGAGAAACTTTTTTCAAGGGAGGTGTTTTATATGGTCAAAGATAGCTCATCATTATAGTTGCGAATATTTTTATACAAATTGTTTTGAAGGTGCGCGGAAGCGGATGCGATAAACGGAATTCGGATGCAACAACTACGGAAACAGATGCAATAAAAAAATTTTAGATGCAACAATCGTGAAAACAGATGCAATAAACTAATTTTAGATGCAACAAACACGAAAACAGATGCAATAAGCAAAATTCGGATGCAACTAACGCGAAAACAGATGCAATAAACTAATTTCAGATGCAACAATCGTGAAAACAGATGCAATAAGCAAATTTCAGATGCAACAATCGTGAAAACAGATGCAATAAGCAAAAATTCAGAAGCAACAATCGTGAAAACAGATGCAATAAACAAAATTCGGATGCAACAAACGTAAAAACAGATGCAACCATCAAAAATTCAGATGCAACAAACGTAAAAACAGATGCAACCATCAAAAATTCAGATGCAACAAACGTAAAAACAGATGCAACCATCAAAAATTCAGATGCAACAAAAGATTAAATAATATGTACAACAAACTTGGGACAATATACAAAACAAACTATTGTCCCAAGCCTTTTATGCAAAAAAAAAATTATAAATACCCTTTTTCTTTTAAGGAGGTGAAGGTCCCTTTTCCAATAACGAGATGATCGAGCATTTCAATCCCCATTATTTTTCCAGCTTCCACTAGCCTTCTTGTCACATGTATATCTTCTTGAGAAGGTGTCGGGTCTCCAGATGGATGGTTATGTACACAGATGATGGAAGCAGCCGCACGTTTTACTGCTTCTCGAAAAATCTCCCGTGGGTGCACTATAGAAGCGTTTAAGCTACCTATAAAAATCGTCTGTTTATGAATAATTTGATTTTTTGTATTAAGAAATAAAACAACGAGGTGTTCCTGTTTTAAATGTTGCATATCTTCCATTACAAAATTCGCCCCGTCTTTTGGAGAACGTATAATATATGCTTCATCTGGTTTATATCGTTTAATTCTTTTTCCTAATTCAATTGCAGCTAATATATTGACCCCTCTTGCAATACCTACGCCTTTTATTGCCGTTAGTTCCTCGATCGTTGCCTCTGATAATAATTTAATCCCTTCAAAATGCATGATAATTCGAGTGGCTAAATCTAATACAGACTCCTTTCTCGTTCCGCTTCCGACTAAAATAGCAATCAATTCTTGATTGGACAGCTGTTCTGCCCCGTATTTTAATAAACGCTCCCGAGGCCTTTCATCTTTAGGTACATCTTTCATTTTAACAACAATATTATTCCCCATATATTCCCTCCTTTTCAACGTACACATATTGTACAGTGGAAGGAATATTTTGACGAATGGACAAAATTGCATTTTAAGCTACATATTCGTATCTATTTTTGCAAAATCTCCCTAGGAAAATAGCGTTTTATCCTTATTTTTCGTCTAGAAAAATTAAATTTACCTATTTGATAGATTTTTTTCTAACCCAAATAATAATTGCAATATTTTCCCCTTTGTCCATGCGTTTTCCTCTGTCTCTTGTATCATTTTATAACTATTGTATAACATGCTATCCTTTGGAACTGTCAACGCCTGTAAGCGGCCCAATGCATGTCCATCATCTGTCCCTAATAATTGGTTTTCCAACCAAACAACTAACGTTTCCAAATACATTATCTCTTCTTCAGAAAAATTAATTTCTCCCATGTTAATTGTCCATTCTTTTATAAACACCGTTTCATTGTTTTGATACTTTTTTTCTAAAGTTTCCTTATTAAAACTTATATCTATAAAGAGGTAATATTTCCCATCCTCTTCCCAAATATACGTTTCCTCATGCTTGTCACGTATGGATTCAGCATTTGATTTTTCTTCAAACAGACCAGCTTGTACGATATAAAAAGAAATATTTTCAATTGCTGTTGGCTTTTTTACGATATTATCTTCTGTCATCGTTTCTACTTGTTCTTCTCCAGTTACTTGCAGCATAAATAGCCCTAAAAAGATCCCAATGGTCGTACTGAAAAATACAGTTATAATTAACTTTGTTACAAAGACCTTGTCCAATGCATGCCAAAACTTATCGATCTTTTCTTTCATTTTATCCAACAACTTTATCACCTTCTTTATGTTCATCATAATACTTTTAGAACGCATATTTCCCCTTATTTTGTCGATTCGTTTTCTACAAATTTTATCGTTTTCCACTTGTAAAAATAAGTTATTCCGATACACTTATGAGTAGACTATAATCGCTTCTATTAGATACATATAAAGAAAGTTGGTAAAAGATGTCTTATTCATGTTGGATTATTTATAATGGTTTTTTAAAAAGTGATAAATTTATTGATTTCGCAAACATGTTTCATCATGCAGCAAATACAGTTGGGGATAAAGCAACTATTTATCGAAATGACGAAATCTTGACGTTAATTGAAAACAATTTAATTGTAAATGGAAAGCAAGTCCAACGACCTGATTACGTTATTTTTACAGATAAAGATATTTACCTAGCAAAACAATTAGAATACCTCCATATTCCGGTATTTAATTCTAGTGAAACCATTGAAATTTCTGATGACAAAATTAAAACCTATCAAGCTTTAAAATTCGCAAACATACCGATTCCAGAAACAATTGTCGCACCAAAAACGTACGGATTACCAATTCAACTTGATCATTCTTACATAGAATACGTCATGGACACTTTCGGCTTCCCGCTTATCATAAAAGAAACATTTGGTTCATTTGGAGAACAAGTATATTTAATTGAAGATGAAGCTACTTTGTATAAAAAGAAAAAGGAAATCGGTGGTAAGCCATTCATGTTTCAAAAGTTTATAAATACGAGCTATGGAGTAGATGTACGTTTACAAGTAGTCGGAAATGAAGTGGTTGCGAGTATGAAACGTGTAGCAGAAAATGATTTTCGTGCTAATATAACAAATGGTGGAAAAATGATGGCATATACACCGAATGAAGAAGAAAAACGTGTCGCTGTTCAGGCTTCCAATGCAATCGGAGCTCATTTTTCTGGAGTGGACCTTCTATTCGGCAAAAACGGGAAACCGATTGTTTGTGAGGTTAATTCTAACGCACATATCAGAAATCTATATGATTGCACGGGTATTGATGCCTCCCATGCAATAATCGAACATATTCATCGAGTATTAGAAAATACAAATGCATAAAAAATGGTGCCAATGGATTTTATTTTCCACCAACACCAGTTTTTGTATAACCTGAAAAAATGAAGCACGATAAAAAGCAGGCTGATAGAAAAATAGTCTATTTCTTCCTATTCGTGCTTCATGTACAGAGATAATCTCTTACTTGCATAATAAAATGCATGGATCCAGTTATGATGTATAAGATTTCTGAATCTTTATCTTTATTCAATGTATCAAGATAAAGATGCCAATCCGAGAGAAAATGAACACCCTGTAATTCCAATGTATATAATTCCTCCATCGACATTGCTCTTTCATGGTCAAACGACGTAACGGTCATTTCATCACAATTATTTGCTAGAAATTCAATCATTTCATGTACGGCCTTATCTCTAAATCCAGCAAATAAACAATGGATTTTTTTCTTTTGATATTTTTCCTTTATAGCATGGGTGAGCGCTTCTACCCCTGCCATATTATGAGCACTGTCCAACAAAATAGCAGGATTTTTAGAAATCAATTCCAAACGTCCTTGAAGTTGGAAGGTTCGAATGGCTTCCTCAGCTGTTTTTCTATGGAACTTTATGCCATCCTTTTGTAATAGATATAATCCCATACACGCTACAGCAAAATTTTGTAGATGATAGGTACCTGTAAAGGATGGATCAATATTGATCCGTTCATTTTCAATTTGTATACATATCTCCGTATCTGTTTCTTCCAGTGTATAATCTTTTCCAAAAGTATATAATGCTGCTTCTTGTTTCATTGCTTCCTCTTTTATGACGTCACTTGCTTTTGTGCTCATATTCCCAATCACAACAGGATGACCTCGTTTAATTATTCCAGCTTTATGAAAAGCTATACTTTCAATTGTATTACCTAAAAATTGCATATGATCCATTGCAACAGTGGTAATAATCGACAAAAGAGGCTCTACAACATTCGTCGTGTCTTCTCTTCCACCCATCCCTGCTTCTATGATAACGATATCTGTTCGTCCGACAAAATAACGGAATGCTATCGCTGTTAAAATTTCAAAAGGAGTTGGATGGTTACCTTCCCTATCTAACTGTTCAATCGTTTTCTCTAAAGCTTCAAATAATGCAACAAAATGTGTTTCTGGTATTGGTCGATCATTCCATATAATATGTCCTCTTATCCCTGTAAAACTCGGCGATGAAAAAACACCGACTCGATAATTTTCAAGTCTTAATATATTTTGCATTAAAGTAACGGTCGACCCTTTCCCATTTGTTCCAGCAACATGGATGACCCGTAATTTTTTCTCTGGGCGATCAAATGCTTCTAGTAAACGGTACATTCGATCTAATCCTGGTTTAATCCCAAATTTCTTTCTTTCTATGAAAAATGTTTCTATTGTCTTGATCGATTTCATCTTTTTCCCCACATTTTCTTGTAAATTTTATATTTTACATTAAAATTAGTATAGCAACTATTAAACGGAAAAGCATGTATGAAAAGATAGGTGAAAAAATGATTGGTTGGATCATATACAATGAACAAGATGCGAATGAAAATAAGCGTTATATTGAATGGTTTATCGATGAAGCTAAAAAAGAGGCCATCGATTTACAATTGAAATTGCGACATGAACTAATAATCGGGACAGAGAACGGCAAACAAACCATCCTATATCAAAACAAAAAAATGATGAAGCCGGATTTCGTCGTCATACGAACAATTGAACCATTTTTACAATTATATTTTGAGCGAATGAACATTCCCGTTTTCAATAACTATGAAACAGCAAAGGTTTGCAATGATAAAGCAACAACATATATGGAAATGAATGCTTTACAAATCCCAATTGTACCGACATATTTTATACATAAGGCTGCTTTGCCAGAAACGATGCCTCTTCCCTTTCCTTTTATTTTAAAACAAACGAATGGCCGAGGTGGCAGAGAAGTATTTTTCATAAAAAACGAAACAGACTGGGACGAAGCGATTGCACAATGTACCAATCATGCACTCGTCATACAAAGTGCAAATGTCCAACTCGGTCGTGATGTGCGTGTCTTTATTATCGGAAAAGAAATTATCGCCGCTGTGTTACGTAAAAACGACACTGATTTTCGTGCAAATTTCAAACTTGGTGGTACTGCTGAACGTTTCAAATTAAGTAAACGGAATGAAGAAATGATCATGAAAATTGTCGAAAGATTTAATTTCGGTCTAGTTGGAATCGATTTTCTCATTGGAAAAAATGGCGAATTAATTTTTAATGAAATTGAAGATGTAGTCGGATCAAGAATTTTAAGTGAAACGACGGATATTAATCTACTACAAAAATACGTACAATTTATTAAAAAACATGTAGAAAAATAACGGTACATCGGAAAAAACATCAATAACCTAGAGTCAGATGACTAAAATCTAACTCTAGGTTATTTTTTTACGCCTTTAATTCGTGTAAACGATCTTGAACGATACGGCGTTTTTCTTCATATTCTATTTGTTTTTTCTTTTCTGCTTCAACCACTTGTGCTGGGGCCTTTTCAACGAACCCTTTATTACTTAATTTTTTCTCTACTAAAGCAACTTCTTTATTCCATTTTTCTAGTTCCTTTTCTAGACGGGCGATTTCTTTCTCAAAATCAATTAATCCTTCTAATGGTAAAAATATTTCTGCTCCCGTTACTACTGCTGACATAGCTTGCTCTGGTACAATTGCGTCCTCATCAATCGTAAGTTCACTCGTATTACAAAAACGCTCTATAAATAAACGGTTTACGGACAATTGTTCTAACGCTTCTGTAGAAGTTGGTTTTAAAATCATGTTCACTTGTCGTGACATTGGTGTATCTACTTCCGCTCGAATATTACGAACAGATTTAATGATTGCCATGACTTGTTCCATTTGGTTGGATGCTTCTACATCATGAAATTTGTTATTTACTGTAGGCCAAGTCGCAACCGTGATAGATGCTCCCTCATGTGGCAATTGTTGCCAAATTTCTTCTGTAATAAAAGGCATATAAGGATGTAACATGCGTAATGTTTGGTCTAATACATGTGCTAAAACAGAACGAGTCGTTGCTTTTTTCGTTTCATCGTCCCCATATAAAGAAATTTTTGCCATTTCAATATACCAATCACAAAAGTCATCCCAAATGAAATTGTATAAATAACGTCCAGCTTCCCCAAACTCATATTTATCTGTATTCATTGTAACATGCTCGATTGTTTCATTTAGGCGCGTTAAAATCCACTTATCTGGTAAGGACATTTCTCCTGTTAAGTCGATTTCCTCATAAGTCAATCCATCCATATTCATTAACGCGAAACGAGAGGCGTTCCAAATTTTATTAGCAAAATTCCAAGTCGATTCGACTTTTTCCCAATGGAAACGTAAGTCTTGTCCTGGAGTGGATCCTGTTAATAAGAAATAGCGCAGTGCATCTGCACCATATTTTTCGATTACTTCCATCGGATCTACACCATTTCCTAATGATTTACTCATTTTACGTCCTTCCGCATCACGAATTAAACCGTGAATTAACACATCTTTAAATGGTTTTTCATCGGTAAATTCTAACCCTTGGAAAATCATACGAGCAACCCAGAAGAAAATAATATCATATCCAGTTACTAACACATCTGTTGGGAAGTAACGTTTGAAATCTTCACTTTCTTCATCCGGCCACCCCATTGTTGAAAATGGCCATAACGCACTTGAGAACCAAGTATCTAACACATCCGAATCTTGCTCCCAATTTTCAATATCTGCTGGTGCTTCTTTCCCTACATATATTTCCTTTGTTTCTTTATGGTACCACGCCGGAATACGATGTCCCCACCATAATTGACGTGAAATACACCAATCACGAATGTTTTCTAACCAATGTAAGTAAGTTCCTTCAAATCGATTCGGAACAAAGTTAACTTTTTCTTTCGTATTTTGTAATTCCACTGCTCGGTCTGCTAATGGTTGCATGTTTACAAACCACTGTGTAGATAAGTAAGGTTCTACAACTGCTCCACTACGCTCCGAATGACCTACTTGGTGTACGTGGTCTTCTATGTCGAATAATATACCCGCTTCTTGTAAATCTTTCACAATTTGCTTTCTACATTCAAAACGATCTAAACCTTCATATTGACCCGCGTTTTCATTCATCGTTCCATCTTCATTCATAACGAGTACACGATCTAAATTATGACGGTTTCCAATTTCAAAGTCGTTTGGGTCATGCGCTGGTGTAATTTTCACTGCACCAGAACCAAATTCCATGTCTACATAATCATCCGCAACAATTTCTATTTCACGACCGACGATTGGAAGGACTATTTTTTTGCCAATTAAATGTTTGTAACGTTCATCTTCAGGGTGTACGGCAACAGCAGTATCTCCTAGCATTGTTTCAGGTCGAGTTGTTGCAATTTCAATGGTTTCATCGCTATCTTTAATCGGATAACGCATATGATAAAATTTACCATTTACTTCTTCATAGATCACTTCAATATCAGATAATGCTGTTTTCGTTGCAGGGTCCCAATTAATAATATACTCTCCTCGGTAAATTAACCCTTTTTCGTATAAATTAACGAACACTTCTTGCACTGCATCAGATAAACCATCATCTAATGTAAATCGTTCACGTGTATAATCCAGTCCTAATCCTAGTTTCCCCCATTGTTCACGGATATGGTCTGCATATTCTTCTTTCCATTCCCAAACCGTGTCAACGAATTTTTCACGTCCTAAATCATAACGTGATTTCCCTTCTGTCTCTTTTAATTTTGCTTCTACAACGGCCTGTGTTGCGATTCCAGCATGGTCCATTCCAGGTAACCATAATACATCATACCCTTGCATTCGTTTCATACGCGAAATCGTATCTTGCATCGTCGTATCCCAAGCATGTCCTAAATGTAATTTACCAGTAACATTTGGTGGAGGAATAACGATTGAGAATGGGGTTTTATTCGTATCTCCTGTCGCCTCAAAAAATTTCCCTTCTAACCAAAAACTATAACGATCACGTTCGATAGCTACATGATCATATTTTGGTGGAAGATTTACATGATTGTTTTCACTCATTTTTCATAGCCTCCTAAATTTTGCAATAAAAAAACTTTCCATCCTAAATAGGACGAAAAGTATTATTTCCGTGGTACCACCTATGTTTACAAGTTTCCTTGTACACTCTAAATGTACGTAACGTGTACGAACCGTTCTTTTCCTACTCTATTTTCAGAAAAGCTGTCTAAAGGGCGACCTTCTAAAAATGTATATAGAAAACTCTCAGCAATTGTTTTCTTCTCTGGCAATATAACATGTTTTATACTCTTCCCTCGCACTACATTTCTCTTATACAGTTATTATTATTTTAAACTTTTACAATGATTTTTGCAACTTTTACAATAATTGTGTCCCATCTTTTGTGTATGATACATATAGTATGGCAAGAGGTGAACAATATGGGGAAATTTTATCGTTATAAATTGCCAACATGGTTATGTAAAATAGTGAATATATTGGAAAAAGCAATCGTGCCCATTCTCGTTTTTCAGTTAATTCGTACACTGTTTATGACGACAACACTCGATTTAATTATTTTAACATTACTTATTATTTTGTTCATTCTTTTTTATGTACAATGGCTTTAAGAGGACTTTTTCTTCGTTTTTATTTTTAAAATTTGACCTGCTTCAATGATATCTTCAGTTAAATCATTATCTTTCATTAATTGATAAACCGATAGATTATATCTTTCCGCAATTTTATCTAAATAATCATTTTCTTGCGTAATATACATTTTTACATGTTCATACTGTTCTGTCTCATCTTCGTTAGAAAATAACATATGAAATAACGAGACAGGACTTTTGGTTGTTTCTTCTTCAACCGCTTCTTCTGCAATTGCTTCTTCCTCTTCTGTATGATCTAATTCTTGTTCATTCGATGAAAAACCGATAGTGACAGGTGTTTCTTCCTCTTCTACCATACGTATGTCATCCGCTTCATGTAACTGTACTGTTTCTTCTACTTGTTGGCCTTCATTTTTGCTTTGCTTTACCTTATCTAGTTCCTTTTCTTCATCATGAAGTTGTGTCGAAATAATATCAGTTTCTTTTTTATCTTCTTTTCGTTCCTTTTCGGAAGTGGTTTGATCAATTCCATTAATCCTAACATTGGCGGTTAGATGAATGGTAACAGGATTTTTTATTGTATAATCAAACATTTCCATTTGCATAGAAACATCATCTAAATTTTTAATTTTTGATTTTTCAATGGCAATTTCAATCGGGAATGCATGCAAAAACATCGCTTTATTTTCACCTAATAACTGTACTTGTTCCATTTGCGGTTCTTTTCTGTCAAATGGTTCCTCATTTTCTAACAAACGATAGTTTCCTTGTAAAATTAAATCTCCTTTTAATAAAATGAAATCATGTTTCATTTGCATGATAATATTTGGCTCCAAAGATATTTGCATCATTTCATCAATTTTCATATCGTTGGAAACATGAATATATTCTTCTATCGGGATATACATTACTTCGTGTTCCTCCATCACAATCATTCCCCCTGTTAAAAAGACTTTTCTATATTGTATGTGGTAAAATATAGTTTATGAATGATCCGTTTTGGAAGGAAAGGAATGTTACAATGATGAACAAGCAACACGCATTTGTTGCCTATTTATTAATTGGGTTTGGAACGTATTTTTTAATTCGTCAACTCGATTTACAATTATTTGCTAATTTCTATTCATGGCCAACATTTTTACTCATTGTTGGCATTGCATATTTAATTCATGGATATACGATAAAAAATGAGGATGATATATTTATTGGATTCATTCTTACTGGATTAGGCATTCATTTTCATGGCATTGAAAATTATGATTTTTGGTTTGATCATTGGTCTATTTTCGCGCTCATTTTTGGGCTTGCATATATGATTCGATTTTGGCGAACGAAAAAAGGATTTATTCCAGGCGTTATTTTATTAACCATTGCTTTTTTCATGATTTTTTCTGTTAGTTTACCTTCTTGGTTTACATGGATTTATGGGGTTGTAGAATTTTTAGAAACCTTTTGGCCAGTTGCGTTAATTGCCATCGGTTTGTATTTATTAAAATTTAAAAAATGAAGGTGAAATCGAACAATAGAAGGATCGTAATCCTCTATTGTTCGTTCTTATTTATTCGTTATTGGAATGATTTTCTCCCCAAATTTATTCTATGCTACATGAAGTATACCCACATATGATCACTCTTCGGTCTATCCTTCATTTTTTACCATGTACCTTATTTTGGGTGAACACGTTTTAACCGTTGATCTTATTCATATTTCCATTATTTTTCACATAAAATATAAAAAGATGCATCTTATATCAGTCATAGAGAGAGGTTCGTTATGCATAGACTAGCTTCGCATGAGGGGTTTGGTAACACCATTCATTTACCTAAGCTTACATGAGCCATATGGTAAGGAGGTGTGTACCAATGACAATTGATAGTGCGCTATCATTAATGATTTCTTTTGGTGCATTGGTCGCTTTTATCGTTGCCAATCAAAATAAAAAGAAATAATCCCCCACATGCATTGGTTAGGCGCTGAAGGATTATTTCTGATGTTGCCTTCCCCTCTTTGTCGGGTCCGGTCTATTATGGCCGTCTCATGTCATACACATGAAACGGTCTTTAATAATGTATGATACGTGTAAAATTATATGCCAATAAAAAACATACCGAATAATCACAAATAATAGATTGGAACTATTGAGAAGTTCTCTTTCTTCTATTTGAGCATATGTTATTAAAAAAGGAGTGTGACGTATGGAATCAATCAGTTTTCCTATTTTCATTCAAACGATGGTAGTAGAAGCCGAACCAAACACAAGGTTATACTATCCAAGAGTAACTCACTTACCGGATCCAGTAAAAAGAAAAATAAATGAGACTATTTATCAGATGGTGGAACATTTATATGAGCGACAATTTATCGAACAACAAACAAGCGAATTTGCTGAAGCACTTGGAACATATGAAGTAAAATTAAATGAACGACATTTATTAAGCATTACTTTATCCAATTATAGCATCGCCCCTCAAGCTGCAAACGGACTAACCATGATGGAAGCTTTAACTTTCGATACCGAAACTGGCAAAACATATACTTTAAGTGATTTATTTCAACCTGACAGTAATTACATAGAAATTTTATCCACCATCATCCAGAAACAAATAACAGATAGAAATATTCCAACCAATGAAACTTTCACAGAAATTTCTCCTACACAATCTTTTTACTTAACCGACAAATGCCTCATTCTCTTTTTTCAAGCGCTTGTTTTCACCCCACATTATGTTGGGATACCCGTTTTTCCCATCTCCATATTTGAATTAGAAGAGATAATCAATGAAGAAGGACCGTTAGCGCGTTTGCTACCTACTGTGTAGCTAAAGATAGAAAAAAGCTTGTAGCTTCATATAAATATAGCCACAAGCTTTTTTATTTATTTCAAATACTTTTCCATCACAGCCCAAATTTCTTCTTTATTTTCACCCGTTTCAGCTGAAAATGGCATGACGTATGGTTGGTCATTATACTCTGTGATAAATGCATTACGCACTTGTCGTATATGTTGATCTCGTTTATTCTTCGCAATTTTATCTAGTTTCGTCGCTACAATTAGAACAGGATGTTCTAAATACGAAGCAAAATTATACATTTGAACATCTTCTTCTGTCGGTTTATGGCGAATATCGACGATCAATACGACTAATTTCAGCTGTTCTCGTGTTTGGAAATATTCTTCCATCATTTGTCCCCATTTTGCTTGTTCTGTTTTAGATACTTTCGCATAGCCATATCCGGGAACATCAACAAAATGAAATGCATCATTAATAATATAAAAATTTAATGTACGAGTTTTTCCAGGTTTTGACGATGTACGAACGAGATTTTTTCGTTGAATCATTTTATTAATAAAGGATGATTTACCAACATTTGACCTTCCTGCTAATGCTATTTCTGGTATAGAATGATTTGGATACTGTTTACTCGAAACTGCGCTAATGACAATATCAGCACTATTTACCTTCATTGTTTCGCCTCCACAAGTGCATGATCGAGCACTTCATCTAAATGTTTCACCGGTATAAACGTTAAGTCATTACGAATACTTTCTGGAATATCTTCCAAATCACGTTCATTATCTTTTGGAATGATAATGGTTCGTAAGCCAGCACGATGTGCACTTAATGATTTTTCTTTTAATCCGCCGATTGGTAAAACATTTCCACGTAATGTAATTTCCCCTGTCATCCCTACTTCACGTTTAACAGCACGATTTGTCAATGCTGAAATTAATGCAGTAGCCATTGTAATCCCCGCAGATGGACCGTCTTTTGGAGTTGCTCCTTCCGGTACATGCACATGGATATCATATTTTTTATGAAAATCAGGTTCAATTTGTAACGCATTTGCACGAGAGCGAATATAACTGAAAGCTGCTTGCGCTGACTCTTTCATAACATCGCCTAATTTTCCAGTTAAAATTAATTCCCCTTTACCTGGATAATGAGCAACTTCAATGGCTAATGTATCTCCGCCGACGGATGTATATGCTAATCCTGTCGCTGTTCCTATTTGGTCCTCTTGTTCCATTAATCCATAACGATAAATTGGTTTACCGAGTAATTCAACTAATCGTTTTTCTGTTGCAATGACTCTTTTTTGTTCCCCAGCAATAATAATTTTTGCAGCCTTACGACAAAGGGTTGCAATAGTACGTTCTAAATTACGTACTCCAGCTTCTCTCGTATATTCTCGAATCAACTTTAATAGAGCATTGTCCCGAATTTGCAAATCATTCTTTGTTAGTCCGTTTTCTTTTAATTGTTTCGGAATTAAATGATCTTTTGCAATATGCAATTTTTCTTGCTCTGTATATCCAGATATATTAATTAATTCCATTCGGTCTAGCAGTGGTCCAGGAATATTGTTAACGTAGTTTGCTGTAGCAATGAATAAAACATTCGACAAATCATACGTTTCTTCAATAAAATGATCACTAAAGTTATGATTTTGTTCTGGGTCCAACACCTCTAGTAATGCGGATGATGGATCCCCACGAAAATCATTAGCCATTTTATCAATTTCATCCAATAAAAAGACCGGATTTACAGTGCCCGCACGTTTCATTCCTTGAATAATACGACCCGGCATTGCACCAATATAGGTACGACGATGTCCTCTAATTTCTGCTTCGTCACGTACACCACCAAGTGAAATGCGGACAAATTTACGATTAACCGATTCCGCAATCGATTTTGCTAAAGATGTTTTCCCAACTCCAGGTGGGCCCACTAAACATAAAATGGGTCCTTTAATAGAATTCGTTAATTTTTGTACAGCTAAATATTCTAAAATACGTTCTTTTACTTTATCTAATCCGTAATGGTCTTTATTTAAAGTTGCCTGAGCTCGATCGATATGGATCGTATCTTCCGTTTTTTCCTGCCAAGGAAGCGCGATTAACCAATCAAGGTAATTACGAATCACAGAGCTTTCGCCAGAACTTTGAGGCACACGCTCAAAACGTTGTAATTCTTTTAAAGCTACTTTTTCCACATTTTCCGGCATTTTCACTTCTAAAATATCTGCACGTAATTGGTCAATTTCGCTCAATTTACCTTCTGTCTCACCAAGCTCTTTTTGGATTGCTTTTAATTGTTCACGTAAATAATACTCTTTTTGCGTTTGTTCCATCGATGTTTGAACACGTTTTCCAATTTTTCTTTCTAAATTTAATACTTTCTTTTCATTTGCCAAAATTGTTAACAATAATTTCATACGTTCGATTACATCATCTATTTCTAATAAACGTTGCTTGTCTTTCATTTTAATCGGTAAATGTGAGGCGATCATGTATGACAGACGATTCGGTTCATCTATATCAACTAAAGTTGCTAACGTTTCTTTCGTAATTTTTTTGGATACTTTTATATATTGGCTAAACTGGTCTAAAAGTTGCCGCATTAATGCTTCTTCTTCGTGCTCATCGCCATTCGTATCATTTAATTTCGCAATTTTTACTTCAAATTGCTTTTTTTCTTCTATATATTCAATAATTTCTGCACGATACAGTCCTTCCACGAGAACTCTCAATGTACCATTTGGTAATTTGATCATTTGTGTAATTTTTGCAACTGTTCCTACTTTATAAATATCTTCTTTTTCTGGCTCTTCCATAGCAATTTCTTTTTGCGACGATAAAAAAATCAATTGTTCTTCATGCATCATGGCATTTTCCAATGATGCAATCGATTTTTCACGTCCTACATCTAAATGGATAACCATTGATGGATAAACGAGAATACCGCGCAATGCCAGGAGGGGTAATTTTTCGATCTTATTGTTTTCCATATGTACCTCCATACTTCTTTCGATGTAAACACGTATTTCAATAATAAAAAAGACTAACTTAAACGATCAAATTGCTCCATCATGCGTTTTCACGGTTGGAGTAGATGAATACGTGAGTCAGTCTTCTTTATAAAATAACGTCAATGAAGCGTTCGCCAATTCGATTGACGTTATCAGTTAATTTTATGCACTTTCTTTAGGCAAGCCTTTGTTGCTATCTTCTACAGTACCGTCTGTATAGATTAATTTTGGCCTTGAATGCTCTTCTGTTACCGTTTCTTTCGTAATGACACATTTCTCAATATCATCACGAGAAGGAATTTCAAACATAATATCAAGCATAATTCCTTCAATAATCGAACGTAATCCTCGAGCACCTGTTTTTCGTTCCATTGCTTTTTTCGCAATTTCAACGAGTGCCTCTTCTTCAAACTCTAATTCAACATCATCCATCTGGAATAATTTTTCATATTGTTTTACTAGTGCATTTTTTGGTGTTGTTAAAATTTCAACTAATGCCTTTTCATCCAGTGGTTCTAAGTTTGCAATGACGGGTAATCTTCCAATAAATTCTGGAATTAACCCATATGATAACAAGTCTTCCGGTAATAAATGTCCAAGTAATTCCGCCGCTTCCAACTCTTCGTTTTCGTTTTGTTCGCCAAATCCGATAACCTTTTTACCTAAACGGCGTTTAATAATTTGGTCAATTCCATCAAATGCACCACCGACAATAAATAAAATATTCGTCGTGTCGATTTGAATGAATTCTTGATGTGGATGTTTTCTACCGCCTTGTGGTGGAACGCTTGCAACTGTACCTTCTAAAATTTTGAGTAAAGCTTGTTGTACCCCTTCCCCTGATACATCCCGTGTAATCGATGGGTTTTCAGATTTTCTTGCAACTTTATCAATTTCATCAATATAAATGATCCCTTTTTCTGCTTTTTCTACATCATAATCTGCAGACTGGATTAATTTTAATAAAATATTTTCTACATCTTCCCCTACATACCCTGCTTCTGTAAGAGATGTTGCATCTGCAATTGCAAATGGCACGTTTAAAATGCGTGCTAATGTTTGTGCTAGTAATGTTTTACCGCTACCAGTCGGTCCAATCATTGCGATGTTACTTTTCGCTAATTCAACATCGTCACTGCCTTTTGATGAATTGACACGTTTATAGTGATTGTAAACAGCTACAGATAAGTTTTTCTTTGCCTTATTCTGACCGATAACATAACTATTTAAAGTTTCAAAAATCTCATGAGGTGTAGGTACTTCTTCCAATTCTACTTCTTCATCTGAACCAATTTCTTCTTCTACAATTTCGGTACATAAATCGATACATTCATCACATATATATACACCTGGTCCAGCTACCAGTTTACGAACTGATTCTTGGTCCTTTCCACAGAAAGAACATTTCAATTGTCCTTTTTCATCATTAAATTTAAACATTTATACTTCACCCCTAAACGTTTCAATCACTCAAATTTCGAGCTTATAGCAATCATAACAGATACAAATCGGAAAATAAAACAATTCACCCTTTTCATGTCTGTATGATTACTGTTTATTCTATTGTACCATGAATAACTGAATATATAACCAATTTTAGTTGATAAGGAAAAGAGATTGGAACGATGTAGTCCCAATCTCTGCTATTTTAAAAATTACTTAGCTTTACTTTCGTCAACGATAAAGTCAATTGCTTTTTTAATTTTTAAATCTTCTTTCAATAAGTTAGTGTTTCCACCTAACATACCGATGATTTGATCTTTGTCTAAGTTATACATGCTAGCCATGTTTTCTAATTCCGCTTCAATATCTGCTTCTTCCACTTCAATATTTTCAGCTTCTAAAACAGCTTCTAATACTAAGTTTGTTTTCACACGTAATTGTGCATCATTTGACATTTGTTCTTTTAATTGTTCTTCTGTTTGACCTGAAAACTGGAAGTAATTTTCTAAGTTCATTCCTTGCATTTGTAAACGTTGTTCGAATTCACGTAACATCTGGTCTAATTCTGTTTGAACCATTGCTTCTGGAATATCAATTTCAGCATTTTCTGTTACTTTTTCGATTAACTGTTCGCGTTTTTTGTTTTCCGCGGCTTGTTCTCTTTCTTTTAAAAGTTCTTCTCTTTGCTTTTCTTTTAAAGCTTCTAAAGATTCCACTTCTTCATCAACATCTTTAGCAAACTCATCATCTAATGCTGGTACTTCTTTCTCTTTAATTTCGTGGATCGTCACTTTAAATGTTGCTTCTTTTCCAGCTAATTCTTCCGCATGGTAATCTTCAGGGAAAGTAACGTTTACTTCTGTTTCTCCTGCTCCTTTACCAATTAATTCTTCTTCAAATCCTGGGATAAATTGACCAGAACCAATTTCTAATGGATGATTTTCACCTTTTCCACCTTCAAAAGGCTCGTCCCCTAAAAATCCTTCAAAGTCAATTACAGCTGTATCGCCTTCTTCAACGGTACCTTCTTCTTTTACAACTAATTCTGCATGGCTTTCTTGTAAAGCTTCTAATTCGTTTTGAACGTCTTCATCTGTTACTTCTACTTCTTCCACTTCAACTTCTAAACCTTTATAATCTCCTAATTTTACTTCAGGTTTAACCGTAACTTCACAAACGAAAACTAAATCTTTTCCACGTTCAATCTCATCGATGTCAATGCTAGGCTGATCAACTGGGAAAATTTCTGTCTGATCAACTGCTTCACTATATGCACTTGGTAACACAATATCAATTGCATCTTGGTATAAAGATTCTACTCCAAAACGTTGTTCGAAAATCTTACGAGGTACTTTTCCTTTTCTGAATCCAGGAAGATTTACGTCTTTTACTACTTTTTTAAACGCTTGATCTAAAGCTGTTTCAAATCTGTCAGCTGGTACTGTAATTGTCAGTACCCCTTCATTGCCTTCTTTTTTCTCCCAATTTGCTTGTACTGTCATTTGTTTTATTCCCTCCACATTCATTTAAAACATATATCTTTCATATATATTATTTACCTTTTAATATTCAACCATTAAAGTATAACATAGTCAACAACTTAATGAAAATAAATACATTTTACGATCGTATAGCTATTTCATGAACGATAAAGTGAGGCATTTTCTAGTAAATACCACTTACACCTAATGCAAAAATAACTCCACATATAATCGTTCTGCTTCCATCACTTTTTTTAAATATTTATTTACCTTTCCATCATACATCGGTTCATTTTCTACTACATATAACTCCTGGCCAATAAACATTAATGCTTGCATAATATGTTCTACTTCATTACTCAGATCCATCGGAACATACATATAAAGAAAATGCTCAGTTAATTCCAGTAAAAATTGTTCCATGACTGGATTATCTTGTCCTACTAATTCTAGTTGTTTGGCAATATCTTTATATGTCCTCGACTGTTTGACCATCGTCGTTTCTGAAGGTTTTTTAGTTATTATTTCACCAAACTTTGAAACAGAAATACTTTCTTTTACTTGTCGTTCACGTAATAGTTGCCATATATATGCTTTTATCCCTTCATGGATGTCCATCAACAAATATGAATGAAAAACGGTTGGTGGTTGCTTATGCAATGTATTCCACTGTTTTAAACATATAAACGCATTTTTGTATTCCTTTTTTTCTATGTGCTGTTCGATTTTTTCTAATAGCTCTTTTGACTCTTTTTCATTCATCATTTGACACATTTCGTATATTTCACGATATTTTATTTGTTCTTCTGGTGGAACAGTGGTCGTTGACTCCAGTTCGTCTATATATTGAATGATTTTGTTATATCGTTGAGCTTCAAATAAAATCGTAATATAGTAGAATAATATCGTATAAAATGCATTACCTGTCTTTCTTTCTAATATATCTTCACAAAATATTTCCGCTTCTAATGGTTGTCCTAATTGAATATGACAAATAATTTTCCCAATTGCTATATCCGAATTTTCTATGCCGTGATGCAGTAATTGATCAATATATGTTAATGCTTCTGAAAAATTTTCTTGTTCCATTGCAAGAAAACTTTTTTCTATGAGTGTATCTTGCATTTGTGGAAATAATATAATCTTGTTTTTTTCCGCCATTATGTCACCACATTTTCTTTTGTGATCTATTGCTTTGTATGAACAATAGAAAAATATGTCTTCTATGTATTTTTTTTACCTATTTAGTTCATCTTCCTATAAAAAAGATATGATATCAAATAATTTTCATTTCTTTCAAATATTTGCCTTAAAAGGTTGTTGAGTTTTCTGAATATTCCTTTAAAATAGAAGGTGAAGGATATTTAAAGGAGGATATGTATATGGCTAAAAAAGTACTCATATTAATTGGTGATGCTGTAGAATCTTTGGAAATTTATTACCCGTATTATCGATGTTTAGAAGAAGGTATCGAAGCGACAATTGCTGCTTCAGAAGTACGTAAAGTGCATACGGTTGTCCACGATTTTGTTGGATGGGAAACATATACAGAAAAACCAGGTTATTTAATTGATGCACATATTGCTTTTAGTGACATAAATCCTGAGGAGTATGATGGTCTGATTATCCCTGGTGGACGATCTCCTGAACATATTCGTATGAATGAACATATCCCGAAAATTGTGAGTCATTTTTTTGAAGCGAACAAGCCTGTCGCTTCAGTTTGTCATGGTAGTCTCGTTTTAACCATGGTGCCCGAACATATAAAGGGTCGTGAAATGACAGCATATATTGCATGTAAACCTGAAGTAGAAGCTGCTGGTGCAACCTATGTCCATGAAATGTTACATGAACATAAAAACTTAGTCTCCGGACATGCATGGCCCGACTTACCGGGATTAATGAAAATGTTTTTAAGTAAACTTTAAACTGAAAGATGGATATAAATAGAAATAAGATGAGGATGTTAGTATATACATTACTAACATCCCTTTTTCATAGGAAATGATGAACCATTACCATATCGATTATTTTTGTATATATTCGACGATTTGTCTAACTGCTTCTTCGGCTTGTCCGATGCAATCCGGGATGCCTACCCCTTCTATGGAACTTCCAGCGAGAAAAAAACCTGGCATTTCTTTTTCTAATGTACGTTTCGTATGTAACACCCTTGCTTTATGTCCAACGGTATATTGTGGCATCGCATTTTCCCATCTTGTTACAACAGAAAAAATAGGCTCTTTTTTTACCCCGATAGATTTCTCGATATCTTTTAAAGCGATTTTTGTGATTTCCTCATCTGATAGATGCACGACAGATTGGTCTGTAGGTTTTCCGACATATGCACGTAATAACGCTTTTCCATCCGGTGTCGTATGTTGCCACTTTTTATGTGTCCACGTGCATGCCGTTATCCGATAATTACTATGACGCGATATAACAAATCCAGTTCCATCTAAAGTTGCCCCAAGCTCATCTGTATCATAAGCAAGGGCAACATTTGCAACTGAATTAGAGGTCATCTCACATAAACGATCCATATTGAAATCATTTCCTACTATTTTCTCCAATATATGATGTGGTGTCGTTGCCAACACAATATCCGCTTCTATACTTTCACCATTTTGACAATGAACAGTATATGTATTACTTTTTTTCTCTATCCATTCCACTACATGCTCTTTTCTAAGCACAGAAGGCGAAATTGCCTGTTCTAAAGCTGTCACTAATGTGTCTAAGCCATCTGTAAATGTGCAAAATTGCCCCGTTTTTTTCCCTGTATTTGCCGAACTTTTCCCTATCGTATTTCGAATGCCTTTTATAATACTCTTATGTGATTGTTCCAATTCGAAAAATTGTGGAAATGTGGCATATAAACTCATTTCATCGATATCTCCAGCATAAATACCTGACAATAGCGGCTCTATAATATGATCCACTAATTCATCACCAAATCTTCTCCGTAAAAAATAGCCTAATGATTGATCTCCTACATAGGTGGAACGAGGTAAAATGAAGTCCAATCCTGTACGTGCTTTTCCCCTTTTAGATAATAAGGACGTTTCTAAAAAAGGTTGTAACGTGGTTGGCACTCCCATAAATGAACCTTGGGGCATTTTATGTAATACATCATTGGAAAGGATGTATGCTTGCCCTGTTGTATTTCGTACAAGCTGATTTTTTATTTGTAAACTTTCAACTAATCGAATTGCTGGTAATTTTCTGCCTAAAAATGAATCCGGACCTCGTTCAATAATAAATCCATCTTTTCGTTCTGTACGAATTTTTCCACCAAAACGATTGGAAGCCTCTAACAATTGTATCGTATAAGGTGCTTCCAATCCTTCTATTTGTTGTTGCAAATAATAAGCGGCAGCTAACCCCGTAATACCACCGCCGATGATTACGATAGACGTTTCTTTTTTATCCATGTTCCTTTTAACGGCTCACAATCGAACGTCCAGAATGTGAATGAATGAGTTCTGTAAGTTTTTTCAATGTTGCTGGTTGAATGTTCGGGGTTACACCATGTCCTAAATTAAAGACATGTTTTCCATCTTGTAAACCTTCGTCAATGATGGCTTTTGCGCGTGTCTCAATCGTATCCCAGTCCGCTAATAATATCGTTGGATCTAAATTTCCTTGTAATACTTTCGTTACTCCAAGTTCACGTGCCTCTTGGATAGAAGTTCGCCAATCTAAACCGATGACATCTAATGGTAAATCGTTCCATTCCAGTAATAAATGACGTGCATGAATCCCAAACATGATAAGTGGGACATTTTCCTTCTGTAATGCAGTGAAAATTTTATGCATATATGGTTTCACAAATGTACGGTAGTCTGATGCGTTTAACGCGCCAACCCACGAATCAAATATTTGAATGGCATGTACTCCAGCCTCGATTTGTGCCTTCGTATAATCAATCACCATATCACTTAATTTATCCATTAATAAAAACCATGCTTCTGTATGAGTGTACATAAAAGCTTTCGTTTCACTATAATTTTTCGAAGGACCACCTTCAATCATATAACTTGCTAATGTAAATGGTGCGCCACTGAAACCAATTAATGGGACCGATAATTGTCCCGTCGTTAATAAGTGTATTGTATCCAACACATATGGAATATCTTCTTTCGGACGTAATGTGCCTAACTGTTGGACATCCTCTATCGTTCTAATTGGATTTTCAATTACTGGCCCGATCCCTGATTTTATTTCTACATCTATTCCCATCGCAGGAAGTGGACTCATAATATCTTTATACAAAATCGCTGCATCATTATGATAATTTTCAACAGGTGTTCTTGTCACATAAGCACAAAGTTCCGGATTATGTGTAATTTCAAATAATGTATGATTTTTTCTCACTTCTAAATATTCTTGCTGAGAACGTCCTGCTTGCCTCATGTACCAAACAGGTGTATAGTCCGTTTTTTCTCCTTTATACGCTCGAATGATCGTATCATTAAATTTTTTCGTCATCGTTCATTGTCACCCTTCTTTTATAAAGTACTAAATACACGTTGTACTGCTTCCACTGTTTTTTCAATATCCTCATCAGTATGAGCAGTTGACAGGAAAAGCCCTTCAAATTGAGATGGTGGCAAGAAAATTCCTTCTCGAATCATTCCTTGATAATATTGTTTGAATCGATTTAAGTCTGATGTGGAGGCTGTATCATAATTCGTCACTTTTTCATTTGTAAAGAAAAAACCTACCATAGATCCTGCACGATTCACTTGTAATGGAATATTATATGTATTTGCTGCCGCTTCATATCCCTCTATTAATCGGTCTACTTTTTTATTCAACACGTCATACGTTTCTTCCGTTAAAGCATTCAATGTTTCATATCCTGCTGTCATTGCTAATGGATTACCTGATAATGTCCCCGCTTGGTAAATCGATCCACTTGGAGCTACCTTCTCCATTATTTCCTTTTTACCACCATATGCTCCAACAGGAAGACCACCACCAATTACTTTTCCTAAACATGTTATATCTGGCTCGATACCGAAATGTCCTTGTGCACAATGGTATCCGACCCGAAAACCAGTCATCACTTCATCAAAAATAAGCAATGAACCATATGTTTTTGTTATCTCACGTAAAGATTCTAGAAAATTACTTACAGGTGGAACGACCCCCATATTTCCGGAAACCGGCTCTACAATTACAGCCGCGATATCTTTTCCATATACTTCAAATGCTTTTTCAACACTTGCTATATCATTATATGGTACGGTGACGGTGTTTTTTGCAATTCCTTCAGGTACACCAGGACTATCTGGTAATCCTAATGTTGCCACACCAGAACCAGCTTTAATTAATAAAGAATCACCATGACCATGATAATTTCCAACAAACTTTAAAATAATATTACGACCTGTATACCCACGTGCTAAACGTAAAGCACTCATCGTCGCTTCTGTTCCGGAATTTACCATACGGAGCATTTCAATAGATGGGACGCGTTCTTTCACTAATGCTGCTATTTTATTTTCTAACAACGTCGGTGCCCCAAAACTTGTTCCTTTTTCAGCAACATCCTTTATAGCATCTACCACTTTATCTGGTGCATGCCCTAAAATTAATGGTCCCCAACTTAACACATAATCAATATATTCATTACCATCGATATCTGTAATTTTAGACCCTTTTCCTTTTTCCATAAAAATGGGCGACATGCCAACAGAAGAAAATGCTCGTACTGGAGAGTTGACACCTCCCGGCATAAGCTCTACCGCCTCTTTGTATGCATCGATTGAGTTTGTAAATTCCATCATTATTCTCCTAACTTTATTGTGTATTTTTTAACCATCTAGCTACTTCTTTTGCATAATAAGTAACAATCAATTGTGCACCAGCACGTTTCATGGCGATTAGTTTTTCCATGACAACACTTTTTTCATCAATCCATCCATTTAATGCTGCTGCTTTTGTCATGGAATATTCACCACTTACGTTATACGCAACGACCGGTACATCAACATGGTTATAAACTTCACGGACAATATCTAAATAAGCTAATGCAGGTTTAACAATGATAAAGTCGCCCCCTTCTTTCGTATCTGTTTTCGCTTCACGTAGCGCCTCTTTCCGATTTGCTATATCCATTTGATAGGTTTTTCGATCCCCAAAGGCTGGAGTGCTTTCTGCTGCATCACGGAACGGACCATAAAAAGCGGAAGCATATTTCACGGCATAAGACATGATGGGAATATGCACAAATCCCGCCTCATCCAAAGCGTTTCGAATTACTGTCACAAAACCGTCCATCATATTAGACGGAGCGATTATATCAGCACCAGCCTCTGCTTGTGTAACAGCAGTTTTTGCTAATAGTTGCAAGGAGCTATCATTTTCAACATATCCATCACGAAGCACACCACAATGACCGTGTGATGTATATTCGCATAAGCATGTGTCTGCAATGACGAGCATATTTGGTGCATACTGCTTTATGAGCCTTGTTGCACGTTGCACGATACCTTCCTTGTCGTAAGCTCCCGTCCCTTCCTCATCTTTTTCTTTCGGAATGCCAAATAATAAGACGGCCTTTAATCCTACATGTTGTAATTCATCTAGTTCTTCTTCCAAAAAATCGAGCGAAATTTGGTATACCCCAGGCATGGAAGGAACTTCTTTTTTCGTGTTCGATTCTTCTGTAATAAAAAGTGGATAAATAAAATCATTCACTGATAGCGTAGTCTCCCGTACCATTTCCCGCATCGCTTCACTATGACGTAAGCGACGGTGCCGTTTAAATGAAGCATTTTCCATTTTTTCATTCATCCTTTCCGTTATGATGTTGAATCATTTTTTCAACCATTCCTTCAATCGTAAATACATCCGCAACGAGAATATTCGAAAATTGTGCATCGATCGCCTTTTTTTCTGTCGTCGTTCCAATACAAACTGTTGGGATAGATTGCCATGTTGTAAAATTAGGTACCATGGAAAGAAACGCATCAATGGCAGATGGACTTGTAAAAGTGATATAATCAATCGCATTCCTTTCAGACACTTTTTGTAACGTTTGTTTCATCCCATCATTTTGTTTCGTTTCATACACTTCCACGACATCATACGGTATTTTTTCCTTAGTAAACGCCTTTAATAATACAGGCCTTGATAAATTACCGCGAACGAATAAAACTCGCTCTTTCGTATTAAAACGTTGTAAAAATTGTGATGCCATCGTTTCAGCATTATAAGTACTTGGCATAAAATCAACTACATATCCTCTATTATGTAATGCTGCTTTTGTTTTTTCACCAACTGCTGCAATATTACATTGATGCAATTGCTGAGCATATCTTTCATGTTGTAAAAAACAGGCAACTCCTTTTTGACTCGTAAAAAATACCCAACTATATTGTGTCAATGCATCTTTCATTTCAAAACGTTTACAATTAATTTGTAAAAGTGGTACTTCTATTGGATTTGCCCCAGTTTTACGTAATACATCTGCCAAAATCGTTGCACCTTGTTGATCTCGTGTAATTAAAATGTTTTTGCCTTGCAAGTTACTCAATGTGCTTCAACTCCGCATTGGTTTTTTGAATAAGCTCCTCAGCTCCTTGCTGTTTCAAGGCATCAGCTACTTCTTTTGCTACTTCGTCCGGATTCGTTCCAATTGCTTCGTGTTCAAGGATCGTTTTTCCATCTAGTGAAAATAAGCGACCGCGTAAGTGAATTTTTCCGTCTTTCACATTAGCATAGGCCGCTAATGGTGCTTGATCTCCTTCTGCAAAAGCTTCTAAAAATTGACGCTCCGCACGTACGGAATTCGCTGTATCTGCATCATGGATAAGTGATAATAATTCGATCATTTGTTCATCATCTTCCCGGCATTCAATCGCTAAAGCCCCTTGCCCCATTGCTGGCATGAAATCATTATCAGGTAAATATGCTGTAATATGTTCTGAATCGATACCGAGTCGTTTTAATCCGGCTACAGCTAATATGATTGCATCAAACGACCCTTCTTCTAATTGCTTAATCCTTTGATTAATTGGACCACGTATCCACTTTGCTTCAAGATCTGGTCGTTTCGCCAAAATTTGTGCTTGTCGACGAACACTACTCGTTCCAATGACGGCACCTGGTGGTAGCTCTTCAAACGGAATATGATGTCTGGCAATATAAGCATCACGATGATCTTCTCGCTTAGGAATCGAAGCAATCGTTAATCCATTCGGAACGGTTACAGGTACATCTTTTAAACTATGTACGGCAAAATCAATCTCCCCTTGTAATAATTGTGCTTCAATTTCTTGTAAAAACACACCACCTTGGCCTAATTTGGTCAGGGAAACATGTAAATTTTTATCTCCTTTTGTCATTATTTCTTTAATGGAAAATGGCTCTTTTACTCCTTTTTCTCGGAGTGCTTCCATTACCCATTTTGTCTGAATTAACGCTAACTTACTATTTCTTGAACCTACGACAATATCTCGCAAATAAAACCCCTCCTATCTTTTTTCGGTCATGTTATCTTCTAACCCAAAAATATCGATGAACAATTCCTTTTCTTGTTCAAACGTTCCTTCTTCACACATTGTTTTCACTTGTTTGATCGGTTGTTCCATTAATTGATTGACGATACTTTTTGTATGCTTTTCAATTATCTTTCGTTCTCTTTCAGTTAAAGAAGGAATTTTTCGGAACACACTCTCTACTGTTTTTGCTTGAATACCAAAAGATTTTTCGCGCAATGCATGAATAACAGGTACAGCTTCCAATGTTTCTGTCCATAATCGAAACGACAGTAATTCTTCTTGTATATCTTCTTCAATTAACTTGGCAGCCTCTTTTCGTGCTTGCATATTGTCGTCCACGACATGTTTTAAATCATCCACATCATATAAAGTGACTCCTTTAATTTGTTGGACAGCTCTTTCGATATCTCGAGGTACAGCAATATCAATACAAAGTAGTTCTTTATTCTTTCGCTTATTCATTACTTGTTTCAGTTGATCTTTCGTAATAATTGTATGTGCAGCACTTGTAGAGGTAATGACAATGTCTACTTCTGTTAACACCTCTTCTAATGCTTCAAATGGCTTACATTGTACATCCATTTTTTCGGCGAGTGATTTCCCACGTTCTACATGACGATTTAATATCGTTATGTCGGTTACACCAGCCGATAATAAATTTTGGATCGATAATTTTCCCATCTCCCCTATTCCGACAACGCAAACAGATTTTTCTTTTATATTTGGATAAAATGACTTTGCTAATTCCACTGCAATATAACTAATCGACATCGGTTGCTCGCCAATTTGTGTTTTATGATGGGCGTTTTTCGCAAATTGAATGACCCGCTTACTTAATTCATTTAACATTTTTCCTGTTGTTTTATACTGTTGTCCTAATAGAAAAGCGTCACGAACTTGACCGAGAATTTGCGTTTCTCCAAGGACAATTGAGTCAAGTCCAGAAGCTAGGCGAAATAAATGATGAACAACAGCTTCCCCTTTTGTAAATTGACAATATTGCAGTAATTCTTCTTGCGAAAAATGAAATATTTCACTTAAAAAATGCAATATATTATCTTTTCCACCATGTACATGATCGACAACAGCAATTATTTCTGTTCGATTGCATGTGGATATAATTATATGCTCACATATATGTGGATATTGGTGTAATGCTACATATGATTTTTCCATTATTTCATCAGAAAATTGAATTTTTTCACGTATTTCAATCGGTGTCGTGTCATAATGAACACTCATTTTTAACATGTACAACTTTTTCTTCTCCTTTTGGATCGATATGAAAAATTGGATGATGTCTTATTCTCATTATTATGTACGTTTTCCATCATGTTATGGGTAAAATTTGTAATTAGAAAGTTATCTCATTAGCTATCTAAACTTTTTCTCATAAAAATTCACTATGTCCTTTATCATACCATTTTATTATACTAACTGGTATATATAATTTTTGACAATTGTTTGTCTTTTATTTGACAATGATGAATCATCTTCTTTGTATTCGCATTTTTCAAATAATGATAAAGGTTATAAAAAAGCTCTTCAAACAAGTATGTATGCTGAAGAGTTTTTTTAGTACCTATTTTATACTGTGAGCGTGTTTCCTGTATGCAGCGATTCATATGCTTTTTCTAAATAATGGATCATTTCTAATGATTGATTAATATCGTACATCGGTGTACGGTTTTCTTTTATACAAGCATGAAAATGTTCTATTTGTAGCGAATATTGATTTGCTTTCACTTTTTTCGTTTCCATGATGTTTCCTTGCTTATTCATAAGTTGAACAATCGCTTCTTCATTTTCTGCAGCATCTGGTCTAAAGGCCGATGCAACGAAAATGGACCCATTATCGCCAAATATTTCGTAATAATTTCTAAATGGACCTTTAAAGGAACATGTAACGGTAGCGATTCGTTCCTTTTTATCTTTAAAGATTGAAGTGGATGTGACATCTACCTCATGTTTTGGATCCACATGACCAATGGTCGTTACAGACGTTGGTTTTATACGTGCAATTTGTGTTAGTGCATGTATGCCATAACAACCAATATCCCAAATTGCTCCACCACCAAGCTCTTTATTTAACCGAATATCTTGTTCCTTTTCTAACAAAAATGAAAAATGGGCATGTGCAGAAGTAATATTTCTAATTTTGCCTTCTTCTATCCATTGTCGTACTATATTATGTTGTGGATGATATTGATACATAAATCCTTCCATAAAAGTTACTTTATGTTTGTCAGCCGCATCTTTTATTTCTTGCAAATCCTGTACTGTTAATGTTGCTGGTTTTTCGAGTAACACATGCTTTTTTGCTTCTATTGTTTTCATCGCCCACTCTTTATGTAAATTATTTGGTAATGGAATATATATAGCATCAATATTTTCATCGACAAGTAATGCTTCATATGAATCATAAACCTTCGCAATACCAAATTTAGCTACTTTTTCTGGACTTTTAGAAGCGATTGCGACAATCTCCTGATCTGCTACTTCCTGTATGGCAGGTAAAAATTGTTCATACGCGATATTTGCAGCACTTAAAATTCCCCAACGTAATTTCTTCACATATGTTCCCTCCATCTTTCTTTTATTATATATAACTTTATTTCATTTGCATAGTTTTCTGATTGTTTAAGTAGGAATTAAAGTAAGGTTTTTTTCTATTTTTCTAGCTTCACGATACAACTCCGTATTAGGTAAAATATAAGAGATTAAAAATGATGAGAGGAAGCCCACTTTTATAACATAAAGCAGACATTCCTCTACCCACTATTATTCGTTTAAATATCCTTTTGATTGCACAAATTCTTTTAAATGTGCTCGACGCGGTTTTGGCCAAAAATCTGCCATTGATTCTGTCCACGTAATATTTTTTTTGTTATTTGTACGTGCTTTTATGTAATTATTATATGTTTCATCATATTCTTTCAATAAGTCATCATACTTTTCCTCATTATACCCATCGACATGTACGATAGCTTCTAACGGCAAACGAGGTTTTACTTCATTTTTCTTAGTAGGGACACCTACCGTCATCGCAAATAATGGGATGACATACTCCGGTAAATCGAATAAATCACTAATTTCTGCCGGATTGTTCCTTGCTCCACCAATATAACAAATCCCATATCCTTTCGACTCTGCCGCAATGACAAAATTTTGTGCATAAATCGCCGTATCAACTGCTGCAACTAAAAAATCTTCAACACGGTCACCAATTAATTCTTTGCCATGCATTTCCACTGCTTTTACATTACGCTTTAAATCTGCACAAAATAAAAGTGCAACGGGTGCTGTTGTAAATTGGAATTCATTATTCGTTAATGCCGCAAATTTTTTTATTTTTTCTTCCTCTTTCACATGGATGACTGAATATGCTTGGACGAAATGTGAACTTGCACTATATTGAGCCGCTTCTAGTAATTCATACAATTGCTCATCGGAAATTTTTTCATCTGTATACTTTCGAACAGAAGTATGTGATTTTAATAGTTGTAACATTCTTATCCCTTCCTTTAGCTATACTTTCCATCATTATAAGCGATTACATTGTTTTATCATACTAAAAAACCTTTAAAGAAAGTCAACTGCAATCTTTAAAGGTTTTTCAGTTATGCTCGACGTCGTCTTCTTCTTTCTGGCATATCACTCATTTCATTTACAGATACAACTTCTTCCACTTTTTTCTCTGGTGGATTCCAATATTGTTCGTTTCCAGGTAAATCGTCAAACCATGCGGCATCTTTTGGACAATCTAATACCATGAATTTACCGTAATTCCCATCACGAGCTTGGTGGAATTTTAAATACGCTTTTCCATCTTCAATTGCCAAAATTTCTACCTTCCCAGCTGTATGACTCATCGATAAACGAACACGTTTTCCTAGTCCAGAAGTTGTTGCCTTCGCCTCTTCGACAATATTGTATGCTTCTTCTAAACTTAACACAAAGTCTTCGTTCCCACGTACTGGGCGGTTAATAAAGAAGTAATACGGTGTCACACCAGCCCATGAAAGCTTGTCCAATAATTCCCCTAACACTTCTGGGTCATCATTAATTCCTTTTAATACAGGTGTTTGGTTTACGACGATTGCACCAGCTTCGTGTAACGCTTGAAATGCTTTATATGCTTCTTCCGTAATTTCTCTAGGGTGATTAATATGTGCCATAATATAAATTCGCTTATCTTTTTGTGAGTGTTTTTTAATGACATCTAACAATTCTTGATCTTCATAAATTCGCATCGGGTTAAAAACAGGTAATTTTGAACCGATTCGAATAATTTTCACGTGGTCAATCGCTCGTAATCGTTCAAAAATCATATCGAGGCGCCTAGCGGCTAAGATTAGTGGGTCTCCTCCAGTTAAGAGGACATTATTAATTTCAGGGTGTTGTTCAATATATTGTAGCCCAGGTTCTACATCAATCATCGCTTCTTTTACATCATTTCGGAATAAACGTTTTCGGAAACAGTATCGGCAATATGCTCCACATACTTCCGAACAAATTAACAGTGCCGTCGTTGTATATTTATGCTGACAACCTGGTACAACATAATTCGTATCTTCATCAGATGCATCCCAACGCCCATAATCTTCTAATTCATTTTCATTTGGGATAACTAACTTTTTAATTGGATCATGTGGATCATCCCAATCAATTAAGTTCAAGTAATAATCATTGACACGGAAAACAAATTTCTCCGTAATCTGTTTCAATCTTTCCCTTTCCTCCTCAGGGATTTGTGTAATCTGATCAATGTCTGTGATGTATTTAGGTAATGTCATCTAGAATCTCCTCCATTTATGTAATTTTGGTAGATCTCACATATGCAATACTCATTCTTACGTCAGACAATTCTTGATAGCGCATACATGCCATATATTAACGTTACCATATAAAAATGGTTCTTTCAAATGACCTTGTCAAAATTTAAATAAATTATACAAAAGTTGTGAAATTTTTCTGAAAATAAACGTTTTAAGTTGACATTTGCACCGTTTATTCTTATATTATAGGTGTAATAATTGAACGATCATAAAGGACTAGTATGTAATAACTTCTATGTACAGAGAGTGAAACATTTGTTGAAAGTTTCACCTTAGAATCTACAGAACCTACCTTTTAGTCTAACAAAAGTTGGCGTTTCTTCACGTTACGAAGTTAAGTGGGACTTGATGTCCAATATAGGTGGTACCGCGGAGGAATATAACTCTTTCGTCCTTATAAGAAGGATGAAAGAGTTTTTTTATTGTGTAAAGAATAGGAGCAACAATGAATGAAAAAACAAACAATCGTCGTAAAAATTGGGAGTAGTTCTTTAACGAATGAGCATGGAGAAATCGATGAACAAAAACTAACCACTTATGTAAATGCTATTGCAGCTTTAAAGAAGGCAAATCATACGGTCGTTTTAGTTTCATCTGGAGCAGTTGCTGCTGGTTTTAAACAGTTAGGGTACGCTTCTCGCCCGGTTACGATTAAAGGACGCCAAGCAGCCGCGGCAGTCGGTCAAGGCTTATTAATTCAATCATACAATGAAAAGTTTCAAGCACACGGGCTTGTCTGTGCACAAGTTTTATTAACGAGAGCTGATTTTACGGAAAAAGAACGTTACCAAAACGCCTTTTCTACGATGAATGAATTAATGCATCGAGGCGTCGTACCTATCATTAACGAAAATGATACCGTCGTGATTGATGAATTAACCTTTGGCGATAATGATATGTTATCTGCACTCGTTAGTGGATTTATTCATGCCGACCAACTAATTATTTTAACAGATATTAATGGGCTATATACGGATAATCCAAAACGAAATCCGCTTGCGAAGAAATACAACTTTCTAACTGAAATCGATGAAACCATTTTATCTAGTGCGACAGCAGAAGGATCCCATGTCGGTACTGGTGGCATGAAATCAAAAATGGAAGCCGCCAAAACCGCCCTCTCTCTCGGTGTCTCCATCTTCATCGGGAAAGCAGAAGATGAAACTAGTTTAGTAGACATTTTAGAAGGTCAAGGGGATGGAACATATATTTCAAACAAATCATTTGGCCCAATCAACACGAGCAAACAATGGATTGCACTCCATTCAGAATCGACAGGGAAAATTTATATTGATAAAGGGGCTGAAGATGCCATTTTGCATAAAGGGAAAAGTTTACTCCCCGCTGGTATCATCAAAGTAAAAGGAAACTTCTCACGTGGAGATGTTGTTGAAGTACATGGTGTAAAAGGATTTATTGGTAAAGGGGAAGTAGGATATACATCTGACGAGCTAGTGGAAGAAATAAAACAACGTAAATTAATGAAAATTTCTTCTCCTTCAGTTGAGGTGATTCACCGAAACCGTTGGATTGAAATGAAACATTTATAGGAGGAATGAAAAATGAATGAAGTTTTTCAAAAAGGAAAGCAAGCAAAACGTGCAAGCTATGCACTTGCTGTAGCGACGACAGAAGAAAAAAATGATGCACTGTTACAAATTTCCCAACAGATCATTTCGGATCAAGAAATAATTTTAAAAGCAAATAAATTAGATGTAGCTGCAGGAGAAAAAGATGGTTTAGATAAAAGTGTCTTAGACCGTATTATGTTAAATGAAGAAAGAATTCATGCGATGGCAGAAGGAGTAAGACAAATTGTTACGTTAAAAGACCCAATCAATGAAGTATTGGAAGATTCTGTCTTACAAAATGGATTACAAGTTACTAAAGTTCGCGTCCCAATCGGAGTATTTGGCATGATTTATGAAGCTCGTCCAAACGTGACAATTGATGCAGCAACACTTGCTTTAAAAACAGGGAATGCAGTTATTTTACGCGGAAGTTCATCTGCCATCCATTCTAATAAGGCATTAGTTTCCTCCATTCACCGAGCTTTGGAAAAAACGACGATTACCGTTGATGCCGTTCAATTAATCGAAGATACTTCTCGAGAAACGGCAAAACATTTATTCCAATTAAATGAATATTTAGATTTACTAATCCCACGTGGTGGTCAAAAGTTAATAGATACGGTCATTCGTGAATCGACCGTTCCAGTCATTGAAACAGGAGCAGGAAACTGTCACGCATTTGTTGATGCAACTGCAAAAGTCTCGATGGCTACGGATATCGTTATGAATGCTAAATTACAACGCCCTTCAGTTTGTAATGCCATTGAATCATTATTAATAGAGAAAAATTGGTTTGCAGAAAACGGAAAAGCACTATTACAAACATTGCACGAAGCTGGAGTAGAAATTATCGGAGAAGAAAAAGTAGTAGAAGTTTTTCCAGAAGCAATATTAGCAACAGAGGAAGATTGGGGAACGGAATATTTAGATTTAAAAATCAGTGTGAAATTGGTTGACGATGTAACAGAAGCAATAGAACATATTAACACATATGGAACACATCATTCAGAAACAATCATTACAGAAGATGCCACACATAAAGAGATGTTTTTAAACGGTGTGGACTCTTCTTCTGTATACCATAATGCTTCCACCCGTTTTACGGATGGGTTTGAATTTGGATATGGTGCTGAAATTGGTATAAGTACACAGAAATTACATGCGCGTGGACCGATGGGCTTACAAGCATTAACATCGACAAAATTCGTCATTAAAGGGGACGGACAAATAAGAGAATAACGAAACACACCCTTTGAGTTAAACTAAATTTAGCTCAAAGGGTGTGTTTGGATGTTCGAATATTTTTTCTATAAAGTGATCCTATATTTTCGTTTTAAATTTTCTTTAAAAACGCTGATTTCAGTTGCATGTTTCCATGACCTGGAACTTTACAATCGATATCATGGTCTCCTTCGATAATTTTAATATCTTTAATATTCGTTCCTTGTTTGACGACAATAGAAGATCCTTTCACCTTTAAATCCTTTATTACTGTTACGTTATCTCCGTTGTTTAATTCTGTCCCATGTGCATCACGAGTTATGTTCTTTCGCTCTTCTTCTACAGGAATATCTGACCATTCATGTGCACACTCAGGACAAACATAAAAATGTCCATCCTCATATGTATAGGACGAATTACATTCTGGACAATTCGGTAATTGTGTCATCTATTTCCCCTCCCTACCACCAAGTATTTACATCCACATCATTATAACATGAACAAAATAAGAAGCGAATGTTTCAAATAAACTACCCTTATTCACGCCTATAAGGTGGAAACATCTATCATTCTAACGAGTCTCTCACTTATTTTTATGCAGAAAAAATGGTGCCAGTGGATTTCCACCAACACCATGTATGGTAATATGCTTTTTTCTTGATGAGCGTTTTAGCTCAGGCCGTGCGTTTAGTTCGGATCAATGGTAATCGTTGTGCTTTCAGAAATGGCCATATTATATGGGAAGTAAGAAATGATTGCTTCCTCTTCTTTCCCTTTTTCAACGCCAGCATAGATTGTTGCTTCTAGCTTTTCGCCTGGTTCCATATTTTCATCATAAGCCCAAAATGCTTCTCCCTCTTTTGGAACGATAAGATCGGCACTAAGACCTTGATCTAATACAATGTTTTCTATATCGCCTGTACGAACATACGGCACAGCAAAATTAAAACTGATCGCTTCGTCCGTCGTGTTTTCAAATGTAACGTCCATGGCCAGATAAGTTAACTCTTCTCCTGCTATTCCTTTACTTTCCATTTCTTCCACGGACTCTTCCGTGTAAACATCATGGAATGTCACTCCAAGACCACCATCATCACCATGGTCTACTGGAAATACTTCTTCCTCTAAACTATATGTACCGACAGGTGTTTTATGTTCACTTTGAGGTACGGCATATACGAATGGACCTTCATCGGCTTCATATCCGTTAAATAATAACACAGAGGAATATTCTAATGCTGGATCAGTTAAAACAACAGAACCAACAAAATGTATCTCTTCTCCTGGCTCAATCACTTCATTAAAAGGATCGTCTCCGGCTTCTAATGTTTCATGTTCTGGATATGTCACATCAATCTCTGCATTCATCTCTGAAAATTTTGGAATAAAATCTCCATAACCGATATCTGCTTCTCCTTTATTTACAACCGTCATATCAATTAAAGCAATACTATCCACATCGTCAAAATCTCCATATATATCTTCAATATATTCTTTATGGTCTTCCTTTTTTTCGATCGATATGTCGTTTACCGTTACGTCCATTGGTTCGTTTGAGTAATAACCGATTAATTCAAATGTTTCCCCAATTTCCGCATAATTTTTATCTTCTTCTGCTGCACTATTCTCACTTGATTGATTGCTATTATTATTTTCATTTGCTTCGTTATTGCTATTTGCTTCTTTATTTTCTCCACATGCTGCAAGAAAAAGCATACTAACGACAGCAAAAATTATATATGTACGTTTTAGCATCATAAAATCTTCCTCTACTTCTTTAATTTGTCCAAATGAACGTTTCTTCCCTCCTTTAAAATATTAGACAAAAAAGTTATACCACAAATATTTTAAAATAAAACATAAAATAACAAAAACAATTATTATTACCTATATATTTTTTTCATTCCAAAATAAAAACAGACAAATTTTCATGCGCATATTTTCTTATAAGATTCATTTACTGAAATTACTTTTTCGTTTTACTAAGTTTTGTTCAAGGCTCTCTCCTTATTTTGCGTCATGAAGTGTAGGGTTTTGTGATTTTTCCAAAACGTCTTCGATAGAAGCATCTATTTCTATCTCGACATAAATTTCCTTTTTCGACATGTTACCACAATCCTTTATTCATTGTTAACCGTTCCATTCCGGTAATAAGTTGGATGTACCTATATATGTATTGTTGTTCCTGTCTACTCGCAATTGGTTAAAACGGAATACGTTTAAACAATAAACCTCTCAAAGAAGGGTTCACTTTATCCATGACAATAATAAAATAAATGAATAGATATAAAAATGGTTCTGCATGTGGGTGTAATTCGATTGTAAACGTTGCCGATAACCGGAGTAATTTTGTATCTATTCGTCCTAGCTCTTGATCGTCTTGCCATAATGTATAAGATAATTTTGAGTCATTATGTGTCGTATGAATGCCATGCGGTTCAATGGAAAAATAATGTTTCGCCCACCCTTTATTCGTTTGAATACGTGCTATTTCTTTTCCTTCCTTTTCAATCGTAAATACGATATTTTTTCGATCTTGTTTACGAAACATTGTCGCTTCTAGACTTTCATCTTCTGTTTTCCATAAGTCATACCCGTATTTGCTGAATGGATTTGCAATTCTCGTATAAAACAGAAGATCTTTTTCTGTGTTGTACACATAATACCTATCTTTAAAATCAATAAATTTCTTTTTAACATCGTATTTTTTCATATAAATACTCCTCATTTTCAACAAAAAAAACTATATTTATGATGAACTACCCTTTCATATTTCAATCTAAACGAATAAATGATAAGCAGTTACATTGTATATAAAGAAAACTAATATTATCATATTAGTGAGCTTGTAATTTTAAAGAATAGGATGATGATACATGACAAAACACGTACCATTAAGTGTGCTTGATTTAGTAGGCATTTCGAAAGGACAAACGGTAAAAGAAGCAATAGATACTTCTATGGAACATGCTCAACTAATAGATGAATTAGGATTTAAACGATTATGGTATGCAGAACACCATAACGCCATATCTCTTGCCGCAGTCGCCACTCCTTTATTAATTGGGCGTGCAGCATCTTTGACAAAAAACATTCGTGTCGGATCTGGTGGAATCATGTTACCAAATCATGCTCATTTTCGTGTTGCAGAGGAGTTTGGAACGTTAGCACAAATGTATCCGAATCGGATTGATTTAGGATTAGGGCGTGCTCCTGGAACAGACGGAATGACTGCACAATTAATTACGCGAACGAGTGGGGATGCACAAGAATTTGCAAATAATATATACGATATGATCGGTTGGTTCAGTGAAGATGGAGTTTCTTCCCGTATTCCAAATGTAACGACAGGAGTTGCAACGAATACGAATGTGCCAATTTGGGTATTAGGTTCCAGCATGAATGGTGCCCATATTGCTGGTCAGCTAGGGTTACCATATTCAATAGCCACTCATTTTATGCCGGACGATTATGAAGAAAAATTAGCATTCTATCGCTCGTCATTTGATCCTAGTGGACCAACTGCAGCACTTGATGCGCCATATTCTATGGCAGCGATCAATGTCGTCGTTGCTCCAACAGATGAAGAAGCAGAACGAATTTTTACTTCAACCGAAAAAATGTTTATCAATTTATATGCTGGTGAACGAAATTATATCGAACCTCCTGTTGAGCCATCTGAACTTCCTAACCGTCACTTAGCGGAAGGCGCATTAAAAGTAAAAGCAGTTGGTTCTCCAGAAACTGTTCGAAAACAATTAGAAGCCTTTGTAGAAAAAAGTAAAGTGGACGAATTGATGATTGTTACTTATGCGTATCACCCTGAAGATCGTAAACGCTCTATGGAATTATTAGCAGACCTTTGGTTTTAAACTACAGCATAATTTTCTTTTGGTTGTAAAAAATAAAAAGACATGATTCAGTTCCGTTCGAATTATGACGTAAATGCATCTTTCAAACTTTAATAAATAGATGAAGAAGAATCCAAACAAAAAACGAAGTTGGAACATTGGTAAGTATACAAGCTACACGACTATGTTCTAACTTCGTTTTCTTTTAATCTACTTAAATACTCATTATTCCACCTTTTGATGCGTTTGTAACAAGTGCAGAATAGCGAGCTAACCAACCTTTTTTAATTTTTGGTTCAAATGGTGGTAAGTTTCTCTTTCTTTCTGCCAATACTTCGTCACTTACTTTTAAGTTCATCGTACGTGATGGTAAATCAATTTCGATTATATCACCGTTTTCTACTAATGCGATTGGACCGCCTTCCGCAGCTTCTGGTGAAATATGTCCAACAGAAATCCCACGAGATGCTCCACTAAAACGACCGTCAGTAATAAGTGCTACATCTTTCCCTAAGCCTCGTCCCATAATTGCAGACGTTGGAGCTAACATTTCTGGCATTCCTGGTCCACCTTTTGGTCCTTCGTATCGAATGACAACGACATGTCCTTTTTGAACCGTTCCATCATCAATACGTGCTTGTGCTTCCTCTTGAGAGTCAAATACGATAGCTTCTCCCTTAAACGTTTTAATAGAAGGGTCTACTGCTCCAACTTTAATAACTGAACCCTCCGGACAAATATTACCGTAAAGAACAGATAATCCACCTACTGGACTGTACGGATTATCTTTCGTACGAATAACTTCTTCATCTTTAATATGGTAATCTTGCACTAATTCTCGCATCGTTTTTCCTGAAACAGTTGGACGATCTGGGTTCATTGCTCCAGGTATTTTTATTAACTCATTAATAATCGCTTCTACTCCACCAGCTTTATTAATATCATCCATTGAAATATCTGATGCTGGCATAATTTTCGCCAAATAAGGAACCCTTTCTGCAACTTTATTAATGTCTTCCATGTCATAATTAATTTCCGCTTCATTTGCAATAGCTAATGTGTGTAATACCGTGTTTGTGGAACCACCCATTGCCATATCCAATGCGAATGCATCATCAATGGCATCTTTTGTAATAATATCACGAGGTTTCACATCTTCCTTAATCATGCGAACTAGTTGTCTAGCAGCCTCGTATACTAACTCTTTACGCTTCTCACTTGTAGCTACAATCGTACCATTTCCTGGTAAAGCGACGCCTAGCATTTCCATTAAACAGTTCATGGAGTTTGCAGTAAACATTCCCGAACAAGAACCACAAGTTGGACATGCATTCATTTCAATATCTAACAGTTCTTCTGAAGACATTTGACCTGATTTATGTGCTCCAACCCCTTCAAATACAGAAGTTAAAGAAATTTGTTTTCCTGAAGCACTTACACCGGCCTCCATCGGGCCCCCTGATACAAATACAGATGGGACGTTCGTTCTTGCAGCAGCCATTAACATTCCCGGCGTAATTTTATCACAGTTCGGAATGTAAAACACACCATCAAACCAATGTGCATTGATAACTGTTTCTGCTGCATCCGCAATTAATTCACGACTTGGTAATGAATAACGCATTCCGATATGCCCCATTGCAATTCCATCATCTACCCCAATTGTGTTAAATTCAAATGGAATTCCACCAGCTTCATAAATAGCATCTTTCACTACTTCTGCAAATTCTCGTAAATGCACATGCCCAGGGATAATATCAATATATGAGTTACATACTCCAATAAATGGTTTCTCTAAATCTCTCGGTTTCACTTTCCCCGTTGCATATAGCAAACTTCTATGTGGGGCACGGTCAATTCCAATTTTAATTTCATTACTTCTCATCTGTAGTGCACCTCAATTTTCTAAAAATTTAGTATGTTCTTCTTATTGTAAAACGTACGTTGTCTACTGTCAATTATGTTGTTGGACAAAGAATCATTTTCTGTCATTTTCACGTCATGCCTAAGTCTTTCATCGCATGTAAAATGTGAATTTTCATCGCATTTCTTGCACCTTCTGCATTCCTTACTTCCATAAATTCCATTATTAATCGATGATCATGAATGGTATCTGTAACGACATTTGTCTTTTTCTCAGACAAAATAACTCCTCTATTAATCGCTTGGAAAATTACTGGCATTAGTCGATCGATAAATTCATTATGGGTCGCCTGGGCAATCGTGCGGTGAAATAATTGTTCCACCTCTGTACGATCTTCGCCTTTATTTATTTTCTCCTCGATTAATTTTCCATATTGCAAAATTTGTGCAATTTCTTGATCTGTCGCTCGTAATGTCGCATAATATGCCGCTTCCGGTTCAAAAATAAGACGAATTTCATATAAATCTTTTATATTCATCGTCAAATTAGACAAATCATGAAAAGAAGCGGTTAATTGATCGACATGGAGTTGTTCTTTCACAAATGTCCCTCGACCACGTTTTATTTCTAATATGCCATTTGTTACAAGAATACGGATTGCTTCTCTTAAAGTTGTCCGACTAATTTTCAATTCTTCTGAAAATTCTACTTCATTTGGAAGTTGATCACCAGGTAAAAACCTTTGATCAACGGTAATCATCGACAAAATTTCTGTCGCAATTTTATCGGATAATCGTTTTTCCCCTATCATCTAGTTTCATCCTTATTTTTTCTCTATAGCATAATAGAAAAAAATAAGGATGTAAAGCGTGATATTTTTTAAACAAGTTACATGGAGTTAACTTTATTTCAGATAATTAAAAGATTTAATTTTTCATATGGCTATATAAACATTAAAATATCCAATACTTATATACAAACAGATAAAGTTTTAATCTTGCTATATTCCAAATAAATTTTTATTATGATAAGCTATAATCGTGAATAATACGTCAAAGGAGAAAATTATCATGAAACATAGACCTTTTACTATACAAACCTATTTTCCTACCGGCGATCCAAGAGGATATCGTATTTGCCAAATTCCAACGCGAACCATACAAGCAATTTATATTCCACGAATTGATTTAGATGAAGTACTCCAAGAAAGGGCCGAACTATCTTACAACGGTATATACTTTTTGTTCCATCACCAAGATATCGATGGAACAGATAAAAACAAAGTATATATTGGAGAAAGTGAAAACATTGCAAAAAGGTTAAGATCTCATCGAAAGAGAAAAGAAGATTGGAATATCGCAATTGTATTTACGACGATAAGTGAGGAAAGCCAGTTAACAAAAGCCGATATAAAATATTTAGAGAATTTATCCTTTCAAAAAGCGACCGAGGCTGAAAGATACGAAATAAATCAAAATATACCGACAAAGTCCTTTATACATGAATCAAGAATTGCAGATTTAATGGATATGTATTATTCCATTTCCCATATTTTAGATTTCTTAGGTTACCCAATCTTTAGAGCAAAAATCGATGAATTAGAACTACGTAAAGATAACTCCATCTACTATATTAATACCCGTAACGCCAATGCAAGAGCATTTTTTTCGGAAGATGGAATGACGGTACTTTCAGGTTCAAAAATAGCAGATACTCCTACTCCTTCATTCTCAAAAGAAAAATTATTAACACAACTTAAAAATTCAAACATCATTGATGATAAAGGAATTTTTAAAAAAGATTATACCTTTTCTAGTCCTTCCACCGCTGCTACGATTGTACGTCTAGCATCTACAAACGGATGGACGAACTGGAAAACAAAAGAAGGTAAAACCTTAGATGAATGTCAAGCTAGATAAAGAATTTTAATACATATTTACTTTTTATAACATTTATTCTGACATAAAAAACACCTCTATCCGTTAAACGTACATCTAAACGTACATCTAACGTATAGAGGTGCCATGATGTTTTTAATTAGACACTGCTAAGTCATCCGTATCTGAATGTTTCGCAGTCCAATTACCATACCATTTTGTAATATAATTATTCGGTTTTCTTCCAAGTATTTTCGTTAAATTTGCATATTGCATTCGTACATTATCATGCTCCCCAATCGCATCATACAACTGCATTAGTACTAAATAGTTGTTTTGGAAAGTCGGATAATGCTTTTGAATCGTCAACGCTAATAAAAGCGCATCAAAATAATTATGTTCTACTTTTAGATGTTCAATCATCGTATTGATCATTGTAATATATAAAATTTTTAATTGTTCATTTTTATTTGCTTTCCAGCTAAAGTTTTCTTCTTTTAAATAATCTCCCGTATAATACTTCATTAATTTATCATAGTAACGATAATTTTCATCTGTTAATGATTCGAAGTTATCAAAAACCGACTCAAAAATATGTAAATCGACAGCGACATCATGTAAAATCATTTCATAACGACCAACCGTATTCGTTATATCAATATTAAAATCAATCGACTTTAACATGGATTTAATTTGATAAATTGTCGTGTATAAATTTTGCATCGCCTTTGTTTCATCATATTCCGGCCATAACATCGTCGTTAACTCTTCTTTAGATGCACTTTTATGTTGCAATAAATAACAAAATAACTCCTTTGCTTTAATCGTACGCCAGTTTACATCCTTAATGACATCTCCATCTTCCATAAATTGCAATGTTTTAAATGTACGAATCATTTTACCTTCCTGAAATCTTTTTACTCCTGTATATAAATCAATCATATTTTTCACCCCAGTTGTTGAATCGTATAGTTTTTAACTGTGTTATATGGACCTATACGAAATCTTTACATTATATTATTACCGTTTTTCAAAATTATAAACAAGTATTTTTTTCCAACTGTGAAAAAGTGCAAGGATAAACCTTATTTTATCCTTTATTCTTAAAGCAATAACGACTTTTTTAAAGTCATCAAAATTTTGAAAAAACGAACATTTCCTGTCCTATCATCATTTCCGACATATTAGCGTTTTTTATATGTCATATTATTTTATCCAAGCCTCAACCTGAAATAATCTATGTATACTTCCCTTTTATCCTATTCATGATTAGCCATTTTATGTACATACTTGTTTTAAATTCATACTTCTAATAAATACTTTATCGTTTCACACTTTTCCTTCATCATAGATCGCAATCGTACATCATTCTATCTCCTATTTTCCCTTTTAAAATTAAAGTTAACTTATATCTTACTAACACGAAATGAAAACAAACTGTGAGATTTATGAGAATACGATTAGAAAACGACAATATAGTATACATAATATAATTATTGTAAACAGAGTACGATGAAGCGTGATTTTTTGGACGCCCTATTGTATAATAGGAACAAACGTTCTATAGGTGGGATAATATGACTGACTTAGAAATGGCAAAACTTTATTTATTTCTCGACCTAGCCATTAAAAATTTATTATTAGATTTAAAATACATTTATGAAGGGCCCTTTCGTATCAAGGATCCTTACATCCTATTCAATGAACAACTATTAACTAGTGCGAGAACTGAAATGAGGAAATTAAAACGAGAAATGTACAAACGAAATATCCAAGTCGTTCTTCTACGCCAAGAAGGAAAATTTACAACATACAAATTTATTACCAAACAAGAAATTAAAGAAATTACTTATATGAATGCCGTCATGAAAAAACATGTCAAATATGTTATAGAAAGAATTGCTACTGGCCAAGCATTTTAAATCAACCTTTTCGTATGTAAAGTCTTTCTAACAAAAAACAGGATAGTTTTCAATGATGATGGAAACTATCCTGTATGGTTGGCATTAAAAATGGATTTTTACATGTTCTTTTTCATCATGATCATCTAACGTAAAAATGGATACATCAACCTCTAAATAGTTAGCCGAAACCAAAATAAATGGTATTTTTCTCGTCGTCTCACTCCATTTTTTATTTTATACACTTACAAATAAAAAGGTAATAATACCATGAAAGTTCGTTAATTATACATACTCGTAAGTCTAACATTTATATATTTATGTTACTATTTTATAAGAGGAGAGGATGAACATGAACAAGACAATAGTTGATAATAATTTACTAAAGGAAGCTACCTTATTTATCCAAAATTGTTATGAAGAACTTGGCTTATCTGCTGAAAAACAAAATGAAAGAATTAAACAAATAGAAAAAGAAATTTTTGCTACAGATACGTATACACATGAACCATTTGAACTAATCCATGGAGCTAAAATGGCTTGGAGAAACAGTAATAGATGTATTGGAAGACTGCTTTGGAATACATTACATATTTTCGATGCAAGAAATATTAACACGGCGGAAGAAGCATATGAAAAACTACTTAACCATATAACTTTTGCCACAAATGATGGGAAGATTCAATCTACCATTACGATTTTCCCCGCTAGAAAAGATGGAAAAGATCCACTTCGAATTTGGAACCATCAATTGATTCGATATGCTGGCTATGAAATCGATGGAAAAATTATTGGTGATGCTTCATCGATTGCTTTTACACGAGCTTGTGAAAAATTAGGATGGCAAGGCGATAAAACAGATTATGATATATTGCCTTTAGTCATTCAAGAAGACGGAAAGGAACCGAAAGTTTTCGATATTCCAAAACATTTAGTCAAGGAAGTACCAATTACACATCCTGAGTATGATTTTACACCATTAAACGCAAAATGGTATGCTGTTCCCATTATTTCTGATATGCGTCTCGAAATCGGTGGAATTGATTATCCTATGGCACCTTTTAATGGTTGGTATATGGGTACGGAAATCGGTGCAAGAAACCTTGCTGATGAGGATCGTTATAATTTATTACCAAAAATTGCCGAAATCATGCAACTTGATACGACGATCAGTCGATCACTTTGGCTAGATAAAGCGTTAGTGGAATTAAATATCGCTGTATTGCATTCGTATCATGCTGCTGGTGTTACGCTTGTTGATCACCATACAGCTGCAAAACAGTTCCAACAATTTGAAAAGAATGAATTAAAGAACGGTCGGGCTATCACTGGTAATTGGGCATGGCTCATTCCTCCACTTTCACCAGCAGCAACCAATATATATCATCGACCATACAATAACGATATTGTGTCACCAAATTACTTTTATCAAAGAGATATTAAGTTTGATTAAAAAATGAAACAAAGAAAGAAAAAATTATAGAAGAAGATTGTGAAAATGACTAGATATTTAATTTAGGAAAACTACACCAAATAGATGAGGACATTTTTCACTAAGAACAAAACAGCAAATGAATTAGTCCTTTAGCATGGTGCATGGCGGAATGGAGATAGTTTTCTACACGGTGGAAACAATCATGATGGAGCAGTAATCAAAGGCTGTCTTTCTTAACAATATCTATTATAACAATTACTATTAAAGATATTATCGATGAGACAAATAAGGATAAACTAATATACCCTAAACCCATACCTACCCATGCACCGACTGTTAAACTAATCAAAAACAAAATAATACTAATTAAGAAAATAACTATCGGTAACATGACTCTTATTTCTGTTTTTTTAGTAAGAAATGAAAGTAGAATGATGGACATAATAAAAAATAA